>JBAYHX010000328.1:0-4145 GCA_041665965.1 Candidatus Latescibacterota bacterium | reverse complement strand
ATGACGCTTCAGGAGAATTAACCTGTGCATATGCTGTAACGACCAAGGCAAAAATCGTTATTGTGGCGAAATTAAAATATTTCCCTTTCAAGAAAACCCCTTTCAGACGGAATTATAGGGAGTGTTTCAATAATTAAGGATGCATTCATTGATCACTTCACTTTTTCAGCGCTGAAAACAATTCTCCCGAAATCCTGCGGTCTGTGAAAATTCGGAGCCGGAGTTTGTGAAGGGCTCCACTGGCTGTACTGTTCATTCGTTTTTCCGCCGCACCGGTGAAGTCCGATTCTCCATACATCACCCGCCTGGGGATTAGTTTTTGGAGAAAGTTCCGGATAATCGGAAAATCTGATCGCAGTCTCGACAACCCAGCCGCTGTCTATATCCTGGTCATTGTTCACTGTTCCCTGGATGGTTTGTCCAATATGGGGGACCATGATGGTGTGGCCGACCGCTTTCGGGTTCCCGAAATCGTAATACCCGCACATCACATTCCCGATACAGTTTATTTCAAACTGGTTGAAACTAAGACTTTTTTCGGGATTTGGGTTCCAGAATATCTCTGCACAGTCGTCCAGACAAGTTGGCGCATTGACATCGTAATGATCTGCCCATATATGTTTATCCTGGCATTTGAACGATACATAGAGAAATTTGTCATCCCAGAGCATCTTGACCTCGGTCTGTTCTTTTTCACCTTCTTTCCACCAGGGGAATTTGAAATCTCCAAATGACTGAGCTTTATTCCAGTCGGCTTCATCAAGCTTTCCGTCGATGGTTATTTTACCGGCGATTCGTTTTACCGTATACTGTGGATATTCAGCCCAGAGTGCGGTTGAAAAACAAAAAAGCAGAACGAATGTGACAATCCCCGTTTTGTTCATTGAAAATTCTCCTTCTTTTCAATTAAGAGGCATATTGGATGGCAAAATGAGAATTAAGCCCCCTAAACCTCTATCCCTTTCCGCTTCGCGGGAACTTTGTTTACCCCCGTTTCGGGGGCAAGGGAAGTAGATGCTTCACAGTCTGCTCCTGCCCTCATCTGGGGGAAGGATGTCCGTAGGACAGGAAGGGGGCTGCATCTAAAATATGGACTTTTGTAAAAGGCTCTAATATCATCCGATAAAGAATACACGTGTATCAGGAGCTTTCATGGCAAAAGTAATTTCTCTTGTTCCCGGAGAAATAAGTTTCTCCGTATTCAGTTCGATAACTCGTGACTTTTGTGGCAGTTTAATTGTTTTTTTGCCGGATTTGAGAGAATGGTGCGCAACGATGCAGTTATCGGCCATCAGAATATCATTCGATTCACAATAGATGTGCGCCCCTGCATACCGTGCGATACTGCGCCAAAGATTTGCGGGTATCTGGACTGCTGTCATGAAAATGGCAGCATAATCGCCATTACCGCGTGAAGCTATCCCATCCCTGTCTTGCGCTGCGCCTTTGCCAAACTCTTTTATCGACATTCCGATGTGGTTCATGCCTCCTTTCGCCCATGCAAAACCAAGCTCGGTGCCGTCTTTTGGCATAATGACCGGGCCGTAGGGCAGGGGGCCGCCGATAACCAGAGATTCATCAAGGTCTTTTGTTATGGGATGGTCAAAATTGGAGATAAGGATTCGACGCTGCGCGTTTGCAGGTATCAAACTGAATTCGAAGCCGGTGAGTTTTGAGGCTGACTCCATACCGATCTTTACTCCATCCGATATCCCGGAACCCGGTCCCCATATCACGATATTGCCATCGCGAAATACTTTTTTCTTTAACAACGCCATGCGTTTGTCGTCAACCCGGAAAAGGTTCGGAAAGTAATAAACTCTGTGTTTCGGGAAATTGTCCAGGGCCATATCCTCGAAGAGATAAATTCGGTGGGGTACTCCACACCGCGCCATCCCCATCTTTTGTTCCCACATATTGGCTTCGTTGATAAAATTACCGGATCCGTTTGTTTCAAACACAGCGGAATCGTCCAGAATCATTGCTATACCGGGCATTGTCTCATGTTTCCAGTCAAGAGAACGCCTCATTATCTCTGCCTGATGACCGATCAGATTTTTTATTTGATCGCAGTAAAACCACTCATCGACAGAAAAGCCCCACTGCCAGTAAGAATTAAAACCGCGCGCAAGACCTGTTGCAAGATTCCGCCAGAGTATTGCTTCTGTTTCTTTGAGATTACGGCATGCACCAATTTCGTTCCTTTTACAGGTGAAACGGGTGTCCATTTCGCTGGAAAAATATAAGCCCCGAAGAATCATGGAATCGACAATGCCTTCAGGCTCATACACTCCGCCGATGCCCCGCGCCTGGTAGTCATGAGGTGTAACAAGCCCGCTGAATCCCGGAGTACCATCGAGATCGGCAACATCGATATGTCCTGAACCCGCCATGAATTCAGGGTAAGCATAGTTCCACGAAATTTTGTCGCCATATCCCAGGGTAAAAAATCCCCAGTGGTTCCATCCAAGCATGGTCTGTTTCAAAGCATCATGAAGGAATATCATCTTACGGTCTGCCGCTCCTGCCATAGCTTCTCCAAGCTGACGGAAGCGCTTATGAAACAGATCCCTTGTCAGCTCGAGATAATCTCTTAACGCCTGGTTATCTGCGCCAGTCTGGAAATAGAGCATTTGAGAAACATCGGGGACTGTTCCGCGAAGCTTGTCTTTGGGAACATCGGCGTTTTCGAAAGTGATGAGTTTGTCGGCGTAAGCTGAACGAAGTTTTTCGACCGTACCGTATTTGTTTTTGAGAAATTCACGAAGTTTCTGGACCATTAGAGGGTTGTGGTCAAAAAGCCACCCATCGCCCACAGGCATGTGAACGCCTTCCGTATGGTGAAAATTCCCATATCCTGCAACATGATCAGCCCAGGGGGTAGACTCCACATAACCAACTACGGCTGCCGAAAATTTTGCGGCGGCTTCCCAGAAAGTATCCGATGCGAGGGAAGGAGTGTCGTGAATTGTTCCGATATCGGTGATAAAATATTCTGCGATATGTTTATCCCTCCAGGAAGCGGGCGGACGCAGAACAAAACGGATGAATAGATAGCCGTCAGGGTCTCCATCAAGAATGAACTTTGCCTGTTCATCGACATCGTAAATTTTATCGGAAGATTTCAACAGCGGTTTTTTGTCTATTGTATCGCCGACCCAAAAACGGCTGCCGTTGTAATCGGTGGGAAGATTTGCTATCTGCAGGTGATACATGTCCATTCCGATATTCGTAAAGAATTTCATCGTATCTTTGAGATAGCTTTGCCCAAAATTGCTGTATGTGGGAAGTGCAGTTGGTTTTTCTCCTACAAATACAGTCGGACGGCCGTTATGCGTTTTAACCTCAACATCGGGGAGTTTCCCCTTGGCTTGTGATCCCGTGGATAATGCAAGGGCTGCGGTCGAAAGAGCAGCGGTCTTCATCATATTTCTTCTATCCACCACTATGTCCTTTCCACAAAAGGAAATTGTTTCTGTACCCCATTCCTAATATTTATAATTGAGATTATTCCATGAAATTTGTACTCACCCGGATAATTCATAAAATATATTTATCATACCACTAAGGAAGATAATCCCCTCTGCCTGACGGCATCTCCCCTTATTAAGGGGAGGATTCATTTTTTTCTCTTTTTGCACCCACTTAACAAGGGGGTCGCCGCACTGAGCGGCGGGGGGATCTTTGCCCTTGAGTTTATGAATAGATCGGGCTAACATAGCGTTGTTTGTATCTCCCGCACGGTTTACTACTTCCTTTTTACCGGGTTCGTTCTTTCAACATTTTTTGTATCTCTTCTTTAGGCACCGAAAGTTTGTCGATGTTTATTTCAAGCCAACGGGTAAAATCTTTTTCCATGTCGTCACTCCATTGTCCATCGATCTGCCCGGGGGTATATTTGTTCTCTTTCAGACGGAGGAATCCAAATTCATCTCTGAGACGAACGCTTTCGGAATATTTGCAGACCATTTCAGCCAGATGAGGAGGAATTACAATTATACCCTCCCGCTTGCCAAGAATCACATCACCCGGCATTACGGTAACTTCACCGATATTGATTGGAACATTGATGCCGATAAGTATGGTACACCATGAATAGGTTGGATTTGAACCCCTGATGAAGCAATTAAATCCTTTCATTCTTT
>JBAYHX010000327.1:0-4161 GCA_041665965.1 Candidatus Latescibacterota bacterium | reverse complement strand
GATGTTTGTTCTGGTGGTACGGCTGTTTCAGCTGCAGGTTCTCCATGGGACAGATTTTGCACTTATGTCCGATCTCACAAGGTTCAACAGGGTGGTTATCGAAGCTCCGCGAGGTTCCATTCTGGATCGGAATGGCAGAATTTTTGCCGAAAACGGACTGAGCTATTCCATTACCATGGATCCGATGGAATATGATAAAGTTGAAAAAAGCGTTCCCCTCCTTGCCTCGTTTTGCGGTTTTCCACCAGATGAACTCATCCAGAAAGTAAAAGATATAAACAGAAAAAAAATTCATACACCGGTTAAATTGTTTAAAGACGCAGATTTTAGGCTGCTTTCGATTATTGAGGAACACAAGAGCGAATTGCCCGGCCTTGATAGTGAGATCGATCAGCGAAGGAGCTATCCAAACGGCCGCCTTGCCAGCCATGTAATAGGTTATTTGGGTGAAATTAATCAGAATGAATTCAATGAACTGGGGAGCAAAGGGTATTATTACGGGCAGTCAATAGGAAGAGATGGCCTCGAACAAGAATATGAGGAAGTGCTTAAAGGAAAGAATGGAACAAAATTTCAAGAAAAGAATTACCTTAACCGTATTCTTAAAGATTCCAAGGAAATAAAACCGGATCCCCCTGAAGCTGGAAAGAGTCTCTGGCTTACCATAGATATGCGCCTTCAGATGGCTGCAGAACAGGCTTTTGGAGATACCCTTCTGGGAGCTTTGGTTGCCATCGATCCGCGGAACGGTGAAATCCTTGCGATGGTCTCGATGCCGAATTACGATCCCAACGAATTCACTCATGTAATGACCGCCGGGAGAGTTGATTCTCTTTTCAATGATCCCAGAAAACCCCTTTTTAACCGGGCCATACAGGCCACCTATCCGCCGGGTTCCACATTTAAACCCCTTACAGCGCTTGCAGGTCTGGAAAACGGATTCAACGAACAGACACGATTTTCTTCCTGCCACGGTTCCTATGCGTTCGGAGGCCGGTCGTTCAAATGCTGGAAAGCCGGAGGGCACGGTTCTCTCAATATGTCAGAAGCCATTACCAATTCCTGTAATGTATATTTTTATCAGCTTGGTTATAAAGTCGGCATCGAACACTGGCAGACCACGGCAAAAATCATGGGAATCGGAGATATTACAGGTGTCGATCTTAGTGGGGAAGTGGCGGGGCGGCTGCCGACTCTTGATTATTACAAGAATAAGAATAAATATTATTCCCCGGGGGTCATGCTCAATCTTGCCATCGGACAGGGGGAAAACGATGTAACGCTCCTTCAGCTTGCACGCTATGTCGGAATAATCGCTACATCAGGAATAAAAACGACCCCGCATCTGATTCTGGGGAAAGGCCCCAAACCGGAAAGAATCGTTGGGATATCACCGGAATCGTTCGATGTTGTAAAACGAGGCATGCTCGGAGTGGTTGAACAGGGCACAGCAAGATCATTGCATATTCCGGGTCACATGATCGCCGGTAAAACCGGAACCGCGCAGAATCCCCACGGCGCCGATCATAAGATTTTTATCGGATTTGCGCCATTTGAAAATTCCACCATAGCTGTTGCCTGTGTCGCTGAAAACTGCGGGGACAAGAGTCCTTCCAGAGCTGTGATGATTGTAAAGAGAATGCTTGATGAATATTTCAATGATTCCATGGAAATATCAGCGGCGGCAAATCAATGACTAAACTACTTGACAGAAGCCTTGACCGCGGCCTTGCCTTTGCGGTTATTTTCATCCTTTTACTCGGCGTGGTCATTATCCATAGCGCCAGCCATGGCGAAAATGTCGAATCCTCTCTCGTCTGGGTGAAACAGATCGTCTGGGTGATTATTTCCCTTGGAATTATAGCTGCCATCATCCATATCCCTGTTAAATACATTTATGCTTTTTCGTATGTTTTTTACGGGCTTATGATTTTCTGCCTGATTCTTGTGGATCTGTTCGGTATATCCGCCGGCGGTTCGGAACGCTGGCTGAAATTCGGGCCGCTCAGATTCCAGCCTTCCGAATTCATGAAAGTTGCGGTCATTCTTGCCATGGCACGGTATATGTCTTTCAAAAGAAACAAACCTACAACCTATACTAAATCCATTATTCCGGTTCTTTTCATCCTTTTCCCCATGGGAATGGTTCTCCTTCAGCCTGATCTGGGCACTTCGATGGTCTTTTGCGCCATGATTTTCCCCATGCTTTACTGGGCAGGTCTTGACAGCCTCCGTCTTTTTTTCCTCCTTGCGCCGATTCTTTCTGCTGTATTTGCAGCGCCGTTCATTCCCTGGTTCAACTGGATGACCTGGGTTGTTTTTATGTTCTTTCTTCTCGGTGTGCTGTATTATACCCGTCAGACTTTCATCGGTATGGGATTTGTTATCGGTTCCAACATCCTTGCCGGAATTGCAACTCCCATTGCATTTAATCGTTTAAAGCCCTACCAGCAGGAGCGGATATCAACATTCATAAAGCCTGAAGCAGACCCGCTGGGAGCGGGTTATCAGATCATTCATTCAAAGGTGGCGATAGGATCCGGTGGAATATTGGGGAAAGGTCTCGGAAACGGAAAATATACGGAGCTTGGATTCCTCCCACGGTCGCACACCGATTTTATTTTTGCGGTGATTGGCGAAGAATTTGGATTTATCGGTGCTGTGGCAATAATCGGAATCATTTCGTATATCGCCTACCGGGGCATTATGATTGCCGTATCCATGAGGAATCAATTCATGTCCCTTGCCGCGATTGGAATTTCGACAGTATTTATATTCCATGTGTTTGTTAATGTGGGTATGGCGATCGGAATCATGCCGGTCACCGGAATCCCGCTTCCGTTTCTTTCCTATGGAGGTTCATCGTGCGTATCAAACGCTGTCATGGTGGGACTCTTGTTGAATTTTAGTGTGAACCGTCACGATTTTTAAAGGATATTTCATGCATCCAACTATTTTCTCCCTTGGACCATTCGCTGTAAGAGGTTATGGGCTGATGCTCGCTATAGGTTTTTTCTCCGGTATACTGTTTGCCGCATGGCGGGCAAAGAAAGCGGGAGAAAATCCCGATCATGTTTTTAATCTTTCGGTTTGGCTCGTGATTTCCTCGCTTTTGGGTTCGCGAATCTACTACATTCTTACTCACTTCAACGAGTTCAGGGCTTATGGAGACTATTCTCCAATAGAGCGCATGCTGATCGAATTCAAAAGAATGTTCTGGCCGATCGGTTCCGACGGTCAGATCGGCATCAGCGGTCTCATATTCCTCGGTGGGCTGATTCTCGCCACTATAGCAGCGATTGTATATCTCCGCTATCATCACCTGAGAATACTGAAATATCTGGATATCCTCGCACCTTCCATCGCTCTCGGAGAAGCGTTTACACGGATAGGATGTTTTCTCAACGGATGCTGTTTCGGCCATCCGACTCATTCACCGTTCGGTATTATATTCCCTGATACCTGCGCCGCCGGATCCTATTTCCCCGGCGTTCCCATCCATCCGACTCAACTGTATAATTCCCTGGTGGGGCTTATGATTTTCGGTCTCCTTCTCTGGCTGGAACGGTACAAAAAATTTGACGGGTTCACAGCCCTTATGTTTTTCATGCTGTATTCTATCGGAAGATTTACCATTGATTTCTTCCGGTATTACGAGGAAAGCATGCAGGTCTTCAGCCTTTCACAGAATCAGATTATAAGTCTCATCCTTTTTATTGTGAGCGCTGCACTTCTTATATATTTTTCAAAGAGAGCCGCTTCAAAAAATAAGACTCTCACCAATTAAAGAGGAGGAACTATACCTCTTATTTAATTAGATTCCGCACTGCAAGGCAATATACTTAAATCGTATACGTAAACATGATATGAATCATGACAAATTGCTGGAAAAGGCATTCAAAAAGTTCTCAGACCTATCGGAAATAGAACAAAACGCTTTGGCGAAATAGTTACTGGAATAGCTCGATGCGGAGAAAAGATGATAATGGACAAATATATAGATAAAACTTCTCTCAATTTAATTTCAATCCTCATCAGCGGTGCTGGTCTTTTCGCTGTGCTAACAAAATATAATGTTCCAGAGCTTAATATGACTTATTTAGATGGAAATCCATTTGCTGAAAAACGAGAAGTGATTGATTGTTTTATGACTTGGATATT
>JBAYHX010000326.1:0-4161 GCA_041665965.1 Candidatus Latescibacterota bacterium | reverse complement strand
TTGTAAAGGGACAAAGTATTTCTCTCATTGTATTAAAAAAGACCTGCCCAATTTCTGCAAGTCTTTTTTGGTTTCAGGTAATCTGATATAAACTACCACGTTCAGCTTTTCGTAATGATGACGAGATACTGTATCTTCCAGAACTGTTCGATATTCATCACTTTCAAAAGAGAAGTATTCTTTCCGGTTGACTCGATCTGATAGCTGGATACGCTCCGAGAGGGAACTATCTTGACATTTTTGGCAGGACAGTTGATCTCGAATTCGTTTTTCTGAGTAATGTTGATCCGGGTGAACAGAGAGGGATCAAAATCACTGGCCAGATTCAAATTTTTCTTCTGGAGAAAGCTGCCGGACTTTTCCAAAATTTTCTGGTTAACCAGATCTTTTTCGGCGCCGATAGCAAAATAAGCAGTCTTCCTTGTTTCGTCGAGAATTTCGTTTGTTTTTTCAAGTTCGGCGGAAACTACATGAAGGTTCTTCTGGGTGTAACTGAGTGTATCCTGAGTGCTTTTTATAACCATATCTTTATGGCCGATTGTCTGACGGAGATCGGCCATGGTTTTTTCATTCTTTTCGATCTCGCCCTGAAGGGTCGCGACCATCTGATCCAGAACCTTGATCCGGAGATTGGACTTATTCATTTTATCGCGAAGAGAAGCGATATCTTTCTTGTCCTTCTTAAGTTGATTCTCGATCACCGTAATATCGTTCATGATCTTTGCTTGCTGAGTCTGGTCGTTTTCTGCGCGGGAAATCATTCCGGTTATAGTAACCTGTTTTTTACGGACATCCTGGAGCTTATCCCCGATTTCGTTGATGGTGCCGGTGATTTCGTTTATATAGGTATTGAGTTTCTTCTGCTCATCTTCGCCAAGGAGATTTTCCTGTTTCAGTGTCGCTATTTCCTGCTTTTTCTGGCTGATAGTCCGGTACTGGGTGAATATCACACCGCAGAGGATGATAAATATAAGGATCGCTATAGCGGCTTTTACCCCGTTTTTATCAAATTTTTTTGCCAGTTCCGGCTTTCCTGAGGGTATTTCCGACAATGGATTGTTCATGTGTTTTTTCGCTTTCTTTTTAAAGGTTTATGAGAAATCCCCGTATGGATTCAATTTGAACTTGGATTTTTGTTATGTCTAATTGTCGAATGTATCTTAATAATATAATGAATAAAATATAAAATGACAACCAATTTTTTCGGTCGGAAATACCAGACACTGTTCAACCATGTTATTTTTAAAAAGAGTTCTGATAGTTATCTCTTTATGGCATGGAAAAATACACGGGAGAAAATGAGTAACCTCTTGCCGGAACAACCCTGGCATTTATCTCATGAACAGATAAGCCATTAATCCGGCGAGGAAGAAATCGGCATCGAGAATGAGCTGGTGATAGAGCCGGAAGAAAAACCCCTTCTTGCTCAGCGGCCGAATGGAGAGGATCATATAGATGATAGGAAAAACAATGATAAGGGATCGAAGGAATCCGCTCAATGATATGAAGATAGTTATACAGATCGCAAGAAGCAGGTTGATGATATAAAGGATTTTTATGGTATTCGTTCTTCCGATGAGCACAGGAATGGTTTCCATTCCCACAAGCTTATCGGATTCGATACCGCCCATTGCAAGAATAGTCGCCCGTGAGAGTACCAGTGCAAACACGTAAGCTGCCCCTAAAAAAACAGCTATCCCGGGGAAAATATTGTGAGTTATTGACGGCAGGATAACAACGGCAACTGTCCATGCGGTTGCGATCATGATATCTTTTGAACCGGGAATATCACGCAGGCTTCTAAACCGGGTATTCCACCGAATCGGAATTACCCGTACGCTGTACAGGCCGCCAAGGAGATAGGATACCATCACAATGATATAGGCCATCAGGCCGGAATACCAGGTGATCCCTAAAGAAAGCGGAACCGATATACCGGCAAATGTCAGATATATTCTCCAATATTTTTTGAGAAGAGGATTTATTGCACGGTGTTTCCTGTCGATTTCAAGGTATTTGTTTACTGCGTGAAGAGGAAAAAGGAAGAAAAACGACATAAGGTAATACCGGGCTTCAGGCGGAACTCCCATGAAAAGGCACATCGCATAGGTGAGAGCAACCGCTCCGGCGCAGAGAACAAAATTTCCCTCTATCGCAAAAAAAGCCATCCTCATGAGGAATCCGGTAACCAAACTCTGAGGTGTGGGCCTATAATTCGAGATAGCATCGACAACATCACGGATAACCCAGTTGGGGGTGGAAGCCCCTGCTGTTACTCCAATTTCGATGTACTTCGACAGGGCTTTCATGTCCAGTTCCGACACATCCTCGACAAGAAAGGTCGGCTGCCCCAATTCACGGGAGATTTCCGCAAGACGCATCGTATTCGCGCTGTTCTTGCCGCCGACAACCACTGTAGCGTCGGTGACTTCCGCCAGTTTACGGATATCGCGCTGCCTTCTTTCGGTGGATGGACACACCGTGTGAGCCACATAACAAACCCGGGCATGACGGCAGATTTCTTCTGCTATTTCATGGTATCGTGCGCTGTTCAACGTGGTCTGGGCTACAACACATACTTTATCAAACCGAGGAAGTTTGCTGGCCTCTTCGAGGTTTGCGGTCACAGTTGCGGTATTGCCGCTGTATCCCAGGAGAGAATCGATTTCTGCATGTCCGTGGTCGCCCGCGATAACTACATCATACCCCATTGCGATGTATTTTTTGATAATCCTCTGGCTTTTCATAACATTGGGGCAGGTGGCGTTCACAATCAGCGCACCCGCTTCATCGAGCTTGTCGAATACATCCGGCGGAACTCCATGAGCCCGGATCACCACCGTTTTTCCCTTGAGAGACTCATCGATCTCGCCGGCGACATAAACATGACGTGATTCGAGCATTTCCAGCGCCTGAGGATTGTGGATGAGCGGTCCGAAGGTGTAGGTTGCATTTTTCCCCCGCGAGACATCAAGGACACAATCCATTGCCTTGCGTACGCCCATGCAAAAACCGGCGCTTTCCGCAATCCTGACTTTCATGGCCGGGTAACCCGCCTTCCCTGCGGAATGACTGTTTCACAACGATAGAACGGAAATTCAGATGATGAACTTCGGGCTATGCACAGTTCCCTATTTTTCTACAACCGCAATGCATTCGATTTCGACCCTGACTCCCTTTGGCAGAGCCGCAGCCTGAACAGTAGACCGCGCCGGCGGTTCAGTATCGAAATAGGATCCATATATTTCGTTCACTCGTACAAAATCTTTCATATCACGAAGGAAAATGGTCGTTTTTACTACCCCCGTAAAAGAACTTCCGGCGGTTGCCAATACCGCTTTCAAATTTTCCATCACCCGGGTGGTTTCGCTTTCGATATCCTTGTCCTGGAGCACACCGGTAAGGGGATCGAGAGCTATCTGGCCGGAGCAAAACAAAAATCCGTTCGATAGAACCGCTTGAGAATAAGGTCCCACAGGACTTGGAGCGTCCTGGGTCCGTACAATTTTTTTCAGCATGGCTCTTCCTTTTTCATCTCTGTTGTATACATACTCTTGCCGGCACGGTTATATTTATGAAGGACGGGTAGAAAAACTGCCGTTATTCGATAACTTTCGGGATAACGAAATGTCCGCGCTCTTTTTGTGGTGCATTGGCGAGAGCGGTCTCCTGGCTGAGAGAAGGGCAGACCACATCATCCCGCATCACGTTCTGAACCGGCAGGATATGAGTAAGCGGCTCCACATTTTCAGTATCAAGCTCGGAGAGCTTGTCGAAATACCCGAGGATTTCGTTCAGCGTACCCGTCATTTTCTCTTTTTCTCCATCGGTGAAAGAGAGCCTTGCAAGCACCGCAACCGTATCCACATCTTTCCTGTTTACCGCCATAACATCTCCCGCACTGAACTATGGTTATGGGTTTAATTCTCCTGAGAATTCATTAAAAAGTCTGTGAAAAAGTTTTTATGTCTATTATTTCTTTTCCAAAGAAAACTCGCCCCCTGCCCTCCTCTGTTCTATAGATTTTAACCATAAGGCCCGCAACGAGTAATCTCCTGTCAAGTATAGAGAGGAGACCAAGAGGTAATGTCCTGGTTCAGCGTGAAATGGAATTTTCAGGATTAAAAATTAGTTACCACTGAGGGGTTTTCAATCCCCTCA
>JBAYHX010000325.1:0-4164 GCA_041665965.1 Candidatus Latescibacterota bacterium | reverse complement strand
TATCATATAGAGAATGAGAGGTTCTTTACCTGTGTTTGAAAGAGTAAACTCAACTCCCGGAGGAAGGAGCGCTCCAATGCCCTCTCTGAGACCGGCTTCTGCGTTTTGAGACCGTATAACCCCTTTCCCGGAAACAATATAAAAAATACATTGCTCACGGAACATTCGGGAAGGAATTGTCGAGGCGCCGGGTTTGAGGGCTCCGTAGCTTATAGAACGTACACTGGTAAGAACAGCACCTTTTTTCTGGGGATGAAGGGGATCTCCCTCCAATCGGGTCAAAAGATCCCTCACCTCAAGAGAACCGTATATAATTTTGGGAGCCGCATCTTTCCAGTTAACTGTGAATAGGTCTATGTTAGGTTCTTCGCCTTTATCATAATTTTTAGGGGTTTGTGCAAAAGCACGATCAAACATGACCGGTAAACTGGCCGCACACAGGAATAGGAAACAAAACGGCAGAATTTTTCGAAACATTGGCGATAGATTCCTTAAAAAGGATTAAAACATCTAAGCGTTGCGGGTTGTTTGCATCGCCTTAAAAAACCTCGGGAAAATATAGAGGATATCACTAATAAAACAGTCATTCCCAATCTGACAACCTCCGCTCTGATGATCCGGTTCACTTGATCAGCGGGAAAAATGACCGAAAAAAATATAATAAGAGGATAATCAAATCCGGAAGTTTTTGCAAGTGTATTGCCTTTGAAGTAAAATATAGCTGCTAAATGATAATGAACTACCCGGCAGCAAACTGCGAGGAATTCTTTTATTTAAAATAAAATTTTATTAAAATTCTTTATTTAGTGTATAAATTATGGTTGCATTTGCGCATATCATCTTTATATTAGTAAAGTGCATATTGCAATGAAACTCCCCGCCGCAAGCAGCGGGGTATCTTGTTAGGTTCATTATCTTCATACGCCGCAAGCAGCGGGGAATTAAACCCTAAAAAGATTATTAAAAAATACGCATCATTGATAATGAAAAATTAAAGTGATGATAATAGGTTCGTTTGGTATCTAATTCCGCATGGAAGATTTTATCAGTAACGGCAATCTGCTGGTGTGTCTGAACAATTGGAAGTGCTGCGAAACTGATAATTACGATATTACCTCAATAATTATTATGGGGTTAGGATTTTGACCCAAAAAGAATGGAGATATTATGAAATCATGGGTATGGGTTTTTGCTCTCTTTTTGTCGTTTGCGGCTTTATCTTTTGCTCAAAATGGCGGGTATGCGCTCAAATTCGATGGAACTGACGATGCTGTTTCTGCAACAATGAACACCGGGAATACCAACAGCACCATGACTCTCGAATTCTGGTTCACCCAGGTTACAACGCAGGTAGGTACGAAATATTTAGCGGACTTTCGCTCAATATCCGGTACCAACAACAGAAGAGTGATGCCTTTTCTTAATTCGGGTGCTATAGGCATATTTTGCGCGCCGAACACAGGCGATGATACTAACGCGGTAACACAGAGCACGGGAATTACAGCCTCTGCAAATAAATGGTACCATGTCGCAGTTACCATAAACGGCTCAACCATTAAAATGTATGTCAACGGAAAACAATATATATCCACAAGCCTCACGGATTCATATGCCCTTACCGGTACTGAAATATTGACGCTTGCGAATGATTACTTGGGAGCGGTATTCGCGAATGTAAAAATTGATGAAGTACGCGTATGGAGCAGCGAACGCACTGAGGCGCAGATAAAAGCGAACATGTTCAAAGAACTTTCAGGCGCCGAAGCGGGGCTGTTGTCTTACTATAAAATGTCTGATGGAGCGGGAGCCGCGCTTTCGGATAATCAGACAGCCGGACTGTATGCCGGTACACTTTCGGGCGGAACGATCTGGACGGTTTCAGGCGCGTTTGCGGATTCGAGAAACGGGCTCGATTTCGACGGTTCTAATGATTACGTTGATTGCGGCAACAGCGTAACTCTTCAACGGAGCGGAACACAGTCCTTTACGGTTGAGGCATGGGTCAAACCGACCGGCGGAGTATGGGTAGCGGTAGCTTCAAAATTTGTACATACAGCCACAAATGAAGGATACAGCCTTGAAATATTTTCCGACAATAAAGTTGCGCTGCTTTATGGAAACAACTGGGGCGACTGGACCAACATCTCTTCCAATGCGGCTTTGACAGCGGGTGTCCGGAGCCATATCGCTGCAACGTATGACGGCAGCGTCGGGAAGGTTTATATTAACGGGCGTCTCGATGCAAGCGCCTCATGGGCGAACGGTGTAACGGATTCCGGAACAAGTTTCTTAATCGGAAGCAGAAGCGGCACAACATTTTATATCGGACAATTAGATGAAGTGCGTATGTGGACGGTCGCAAGGACCGAAACGCAAATACGTGAGAGTATGTGCAGAACGCTGGTGGGAAACGAGGCGAATCTCGCGGCGTATTACCGTCTTGACCAGATTGACGGGACGACAACATATGATATCACAAGCAACGCCAATAACGGCACGTTAACAAATATGGATCCCGCCAACGATTGGGTCACATCCGATGCATTCGACACATGGATCGGCGGCGAAAGCACAAGCTGGGCAACTGCAGGCAACTGGTCCAAGGGAGCGGTTCCAACCACAGATAACAGCGCGGGTATCTACAAGTGGACTCTCGGTAATGAGGCAGCAATAAGCGGTACGCCGACCGTAAAAAGTCTCCTCGTATCATCTACTTCATCGCCTACATTAAACTCGGCGCTTACGGTAAACGGCAACCTGGTTCTTGAAAAGAATTTCGATCTGAACGGATAGGCGATAACTCTTGGTTCAACGTCATATTTGGTGGAGGGGAGCGGAAAGCTTTTGGGTTCTGCCGGAACTATTTCCACAACAAGAGCATTAAGCAATATTTCTGCTCTCGATGTTGCATCGCTCGGCGCTAAAATTACCACTGCCGCAAATATGGGGAATACAACCATTACCCGCGGACACGCCCAGCAGAGCGGAAACGGCCATGTCTCGATTCTCAGGTATTACGATATTACACCAACCAATAATGCGGGTCTAAATGCAACATTGGTTTTTAATTACTATGACTCAGAACTGAATGCCTTGACGGAAAATAACTTTGCATTATTCAAATCAACTGACGGCGGGACTTCCTGGTCAGATATGGGAGGAACTCTTTCCGCTGTAAACAATACAGTAACGAAAACAGCTATTTCCAGTTTTTCGAGATGGACGATAGCAGATTCCACTCTTCCGCTTGGGATTCCGCAAGTGCCGACACTGAATGAATGGGGTTTAATTATTCTGGCAACACTGCTCTCCGGTTTTGCGGCAAGAAAGATAAATAGGAGTGTTGGAGACGCCCATAAATAATCAAGAATTCCTCAAATGAACTACCCCGCAGCTGAGCGGGGAGGAATTCTTTCGATTCATTTCATTTTATTATGCCGGTTTTTCTGCAATACTCATCACTGCCGTTTCATATATTCCGGTAGACTTCTTCCAGCGACGGGGCGATCTTTGCGAATACCTTGTCGTACCAGGTCAGGTATTCCTCATGACGTCCAGGATCCGGCTCGTACACGCTGATTGGGAAGTCCATCCGTGAGAGCGCATCCCCGGCATCCGAATAGATTCCTGCGCCAATCCCCGCGAGCATCGCTGCCCCGAGAAGGGTAAGCTCGGGATTGGAAACAACCTCCACCGGAAGACCGGTCACATCCGCTTTCATCTGAAGCCAGAATTCGTTTTTCTGCGCGCCTCCCAGTGTTCGGAGCCTTTTGCACGAAGCGCCCGTATTCTCCTCAATCACCTTGATCTGACGGGCGAGCTGATAGCAGGAAGATTCGAACACCGCACGGACGATCTGGCCCCGGCTGGTAGTGGTGGTGATGCCAAGTATTGAGCCGAGAGAATGGTAAGCCTGAAACGGACCCGCTCCCCGGATAAACGAAGGAAGAACAGCTATTCCGCCGGCGCCGGGAGAACTTGACTGCGCTTCGTTTATCATGGAAGGATAAAGATTTTCGGCGGAAACATCACGGAAGAACTGAGCTCCCACCCATTCGATCACGCCTCCGGCGATCATGAGGCTCTGGCAGAGATACTGGCCGGGCAGACAGTGACGCTCCCAATCTATCCCTGCATCGAAAAGCGCATGGTTCGGGGTAAATT
>JBAYHX010000324.1:0-4166 GCA_041665965.1 Candidatus Latescibacterota bacterium | reverse complement strand
CGAACTCCGCGCGCGATATATTTATTCCATGCTCTCGCGTAATTGACCCTTACCGATTTGACCGAAGGCCCGGCGATTTCGATTTTTTCGGGACGCCATTCACCAAGCTTTTTCATGTTGGCCCACCGCAGGATATCAAAATCGAGCGGATTGAACCCCATCACCATATTTGTTACCGCCTCGGTTGCTACAATATCTCCGCCTGCAACAACCACATTGTGGTTGAACCCTATGCCCATCTGTCCGCTGTGATGATTCATCACCGCCCAAAATCCTTCGCCAACACAATAATCCGGGTTGATCGCGCATGTCAGATCGACTATTCCCCGGACAAGATTAAGGTCGCTCCCTTTATGAAAAACTCCCTTGTGGGTTACCTTCGGATCGTACGATGTCGAATGAACACAGCCGATGAAATTCTTCATGTAGAGCGTCGTGCCGACACCCTGGTGAGTTTTCAATGCCGGTATCGTTATCAGAATGTCTTTTTCAAGGACTGTCCGGGGCATGAATACACCCTTGCGGCGGGACGGTTCTTTATCGGAAGTGCCGTCCCTGTCTCCCGGAGGGGTAAACTGCAGCGCGTTAATTCCGGTCTTATAAGGATCGAAATCTGTCACATAGACACCCTCATCTTCATTCAGGTCGACGATATCTACGATGGTTTTATTTTTTCCGTTAAGCTGTTTGACAATTTTTGCATATGACAGGTTGTCGAATCCCTTGAACTCGTAATGCCAGCCATCCACATAATTCCCGGGTTTTATTTTACCGGCGGAATTATACCATTCGGCGGGACCCTCGGCTATGGTGATACGTCGAGGCGCGATCTTCTCAATCAGATATTCGGTTACAGCTTTCACTACCCGCAGATCGGTAACAAGCGCCAGAGCGTCCTCCTCACGCTCAAAATCCGGCGCAAGACCCGGATGGCCGAAGTATCCTTCCTGAGAAAGCCAGACTATCCGGACAATATTTGTTTTGATAACCACCCAGTGGTCTTTCTTGACAATCTTGAGGAGGCTACTTGAAGATGTGTCACGGTCGAGCGCAAGCCAGACAATATCCCTGACCTGCTGGTAGGTAAGCTCTGTATCGAGAGGAGCGGGATTGCGGAGTCCCGGTTCCTCGGATGAGGCGATTGTAACGAGCGGCTTACCCGGATTGTATTTACGCTGTGCCGCGAAAGATTTTCCCGGAGATACAAGCGGTCCAATAGCAATTCCGCCGATCAACGAGCCAGCCGCGGTTGTGCTGATGAAATCTCTTCTTTTCAAAGTAGTCTCCTCTATCAAATGATAGTAAGTAATATCAACGGTAATTACAATTAAATAGGCTATTTGCTTCATTATTTATTATGCCATTTTATCACCGATCCCCTGTCAAACCTGCTTCATATATCGTCCCTTCGGCGCCCAGTTATCGAGCCACTGATAATGGTCGGGGAGCCATGCCCCGGTTTTGCGAACAACAGTCATTTTTATATCGTCGAGGAGCTGGCGCTCTTCTTTTGTCATTATGGGATTATAGTATGCTTCCACATTGTCATAGAGGTGGTAGAGATTGTACATTCCGACAAACATGCTGTCTGGATTGACTTTGGAATTGAGAACATACCGGATTGCGGCTTTGCAGAAACCGAGGTCCGGTAATTTCCTAAGTTTTCGTGCGACATCGATGAATGGAGTGACAAGGTAGTCGCCGGCGAAGGGTTTCATTACCAAGACACCGATGTTGTTCTTACGAAGCCGTTCCGGGACCGTCTCGAAATCGTCTTCTTTCTCATCCAGCCAGCAGATATTGTGATAAAAGTTATAAGGAAACAGGATATAGTCGAGAGGTACTTTCCCCACGAGCATATCGATATGACTCATGTCGTGGATCGGGGCGCCGAACGCGCGAACCTTGCCCTGCTCTTTCCACTTGATCAGCTTTTCATAGATTGGGCTGTCCGGCTGGCGAAGAACGCGTACCAGATCGATGGCGTCGCGGTCGAAGATTCGGAGACACCGTTCCAGTTCCTGCTCATCGGTACGATTGTCGTACGGGCGGAAGGAAATTGAGACGAGGGCTTCGTTTTTAAAAGGTTTGATCTGTCTGGCCAGCGGCTCATACTGGTAGCTGCCGCCGGTAGAGACTCCCTCTTCCTGGTCGTAGACGTCGAATACATTGACCCCCAAATCATGGGCTTCGTGAACCATATACTCGCGCTGGTGGTCATAGCCTCGCATTTCGGCGCGGATGTGGGAACCGAATGTGAGCTGAGAGACCTTGATGCCGGTTTTGCCTAATTCCCGCATAGGCATGCTGCCGCCCCTGGGCTTGGGATAAAAAGCGGCTAGTTCCTTCCAAAGACTGATTTTTTCTGTTTCCGCAGCCGAAGCGTCACCGAGTGTAACGCTCATGATGCCCGCCGCTCCGCATTTGAAAAAATTGCGTCGATTCATATGTAATCTCCTTGAGACTCTCTCCCGTCATTTTCTAAACAAGGTGGAGAAGGGAATGTCTACTCCGAGCTTGCACACCCCTCTCCCATGAGCGTAACGCTCCTGCGACTGCATTCAACCGCATGAAAACGGTCGAAAATCAAACAGTGAGGATATGTCGATTACTGCCATTATCCAACAATATATCAAGAAATTATACGATACTATTAAAAACTTAATCCTATCATAATTTTGATGCAAGGGTAATTTCATAGGAAATTATAGCTGTAGCTATCAGAGTTATGGATTCAGCCGGAAAGTACTGCAAAAAAGACACCTGAAAAAACAAAATGTATCATTATTGTTTGTTTTTCTTTCCGAAGTAGCAGTAGGACAGCACCGGACAAATGTGCTGCTATAAAGACATATTGAAAACTATTTATAAGTAGCCTTTTATTAAAGATAGTATTGGTTGGGCCACCTAAACGATTACAGATTTTTTCCAGATTTCGTCAATAGTTTCAGAGAACACAACTGCTGTTAGCGAAGAGTATAAATATCAAATCTTACAAAATTCAGGAACTCAATTCCAATGAAGCATATATCGGTATCGGAAAAAATCCTGTAAGGTATTGATGTTTCCAGGACACTTCTCGGTAAAATCCTATACCATCGGCGAAGCCGCAGGAGTATTTTTCTAAACGACGGCCGGATAAGCCGTTGATTTATCACTATCATGCGATAATAATAGCTCGGTTAAAAACCGTAATAAATATTTGTTTGGATGATGTAAAACACTTATCTTGATCTTAAATTTAGAATGGGTAAATTTGCGCCGCAAGAGATAGTGATGGGCAAATGTTTATCTCAGTTGTGATGGCGCGGAAAAAGAAAATTGTCAGGGCATTTAGCCCGGATAATTCATAAAAAATATTCATCACAATCATTGAGTCAGAAATCCCCACTGCCTGTCGGCATCTCCCCTTATCAAGGGGAGAATTATGTAAAAGGCTGTATTTATTCTTCTTTGTTCAACCCTCTTAGCAAGGGGGTCGCCGTGAAACGGCGGGGGGATTTTATCCTTGAGCTTATGAATAGAACGAGTTAGGTGAAGTGGTGGTAGGGAGTTGGATTCAGATGCGTAATATACAGTTGTTTCAGAAATCTTATTATCAATATTCGCTTTAGAGATTCTTATATTAAGAATATTATATACTTATATGGGGGGCCAATCATGATAGCAAGAAAAAACAATACAGGAATAGAGCATGAAGACTTATGGTCACCATACCCGAAACGATTTTACTTGCTGGTGTTCGGCATAATTATGGTTGTGCTTTTGGGCGGCACGCTATTCACTTTATGGGAGGCGCGGTCAGAGGAAGTTAAAATGCGTGCTCAGCTGCTCACTGAGACCCGGCTTGCCCAGAGTTCTATCAACTGGAGATATATTCAGAGTTTGACTGGCACAGAAGCGGACCTTTCCTCTCTGGACTACCTGCGGCTAAAGGAACAGTTGACACTGATGCGATCCTCCCAACCTCAATACCGTTTCATGTACTTGATAGGTCGGAAATCTGACGGCACGGTCTTCTTCTTTCTGGACTCGGAATCTATTGATTCCCCTGACTACTCACAACCCGGACAGGTGTATCCGGAAGTTACGAACGCTTGCAGACAAGTATTCACCACCAGAAAGGAAACCACCGAGGGCCCGGTTACCGATCGTTGGGGCAAATG
>JBAYHX010000323.1:0-4167 GCA_041665965.1 Candidatus Latescibacterota bacterium | reverse complement strand
TCTAATCAGAACATGGGGTTTGCCCAATTCTTTTCTATTTTAACCGGACACTACTGATCCGGATTATAAATATTTTAAGATGGTATCCCATCCTCAATAAAGGAAAGTGTTCATGGATCTGAAGGCGGACGCACGCTCGATTTTTATGGAAGCAGTAAAAGCAGCGGATCCGTATCTCGGTATAAAGAAGTTTGTAGAACTGCATGGAAATGATATTTGCATTGACGGTGAAATCTACCCTGGATTGCAGTTTAAAAAGGTTGTTGTAGTCGGCGGTGGGAAAGCTTCCGCCCGGATGGGGCAGGCCATTGAGGAAGTTCTCGGCGATCGGATTTCAGAAGGCTGGATAAACACAAAGGATGGTCATGCGGCGCCGCTGAAACGGATAACCGTTCACGAGTGCGGTCATCCCGTTCCCGATGATCGTGGAATTTACGGCACACGCAAGATAATCGACCTTCTCGCCGCTGCAGACAGCGAAACGCTTGTCATCTGTCTCCTGTCCGGAGGAGGTTCCGCCCTCATGCCTGCGCCTGTCGAGGAAATCAGCCTCGGTGAGAAACAGGATGTTACCCGGCTTCTTCTATCCGCAGGTGCAACCATAGATGAATTGAATACTGTCCGGAAACATCTTTCCGTTCTCAAAGGTGGAGGGATGGCCGGACTGGCTGCTCCGGCTCGTCTCCATGTTCTCATTCTCTCGGATGTTATCGGCGACAAACTCGATACTATTGCCTCCGGTCCTGCGGTATTTGACCACAGCACCTTTCAGGACTGCATCGACATCTGTTCCCGCTGCGGCATTCTGGATAAACTTCCTCGGTCAGTGCGTGATTTGTTATTCCGAGGGGCTGCAGGAAAAATACACGAAACTGCAAAAGCCGGTGAAGGATACCTCTCTCTTGCCCGCAATACTCTTATTGGGAACAATCGCATGTCGGTAGAGGCGGCGGTGAAAAAGGCGTCTGATCTTGGTTTCTGTCCCATGGTGATTTCAACCGTTTTGGAAGGCGAAGCAAAAGAAGTCGGAACCGTATTCGCTTCAATAGCGTCTGAAATTATATGTTCCGGAAATCCTCTTCCTCCTCCCGCGTGTGTCATAGGCGGCGGTGAAACAACAGTAACAGTACGCGGACATGGAAAAGGCGGACGAAACCAGGAAATGGCGCTCCAGGTGGCCGATAGAATTTCAGGCTTTTCCGGAATTGCCTTTCTCAGCGGAGGAACGGACGGAACCGATGGTCCAACCGATGCGGCGGGTGGAATGGTTGACAGTGAAACTCACCGCGCCGGAAATGAAAAGGGGCTGAATATACGCTCCTATCTTGCCGAAAACGATTCATATCACTATTTGCAGCAGGTTGACGGGCTTCTGATGACTGGGCCAACCGGTACAAACGTTATGGATATTCAGATACTTCTTGTGGGAAAGTCAGATTGATATGCACTATAAAAAATTAGCAGTTATTCTTCTGTCTGTTCTGTTTGTCGGGAATGTCGTTCCGGTTGTTCAGTGTGCTGAGAATTATGCAGGCGATTTTCTCGAACTGGGAGCGGGAGCGCGGGCTCTTGGAATGGGAAGCGCTTTTATCGCGGTAACCGATGGGGCAACTTCCCCGTATTACAATCCAGCCGGTCTCCTGAAACTAAAAACCCGCGAGGCGAATCTCATGCATTCGGAGCAGTTTGGCGGTCTGGAAAATTATAATACAATTTCCGGCGCTTCTTTGCTCTCCGATCGTGATGCTATCGGTTTCACCCTTATCCATATGGGAGTGGGAAACATAAAATATACCCGCCTTTTTGATCCATCGAAGGCCCTGAGCGATTCAAACCGTCCCGAAATCGCCTCACGGGAGAATGCAACGGATTTGGCGCTTTTGTTATCCGGGGCGCGAAAGATTACGCCACGGCTTGGGATCGGCGCAACAGTGAAAATATTACGGAGAGCGATTGGAGATGATACCGCCTTTGGATATGGTATAGATCTCGGCGCTCAATATCATCTCGCAAAATCTCTGAATATGGGTGTTGTGTTCAGGGATGTCACAGGAACAAAGGTCAGCTGGGACGGCCAGCTGTCAAATGACCGTATTTCAGCCACCATGGATGCCGGAGCGGCGTATTTCGGTGTTGTTCCCTGGATTGGAGGAATGTACACACTTGCCGCTTCCATCTCGTATTTTGGAGATTCGCCCCGTGTAAAGGGGATAAACACAATGAATCTCGGTTTGGAATACTGGCTCCGTGATATACTCGCTTTTCGGGCAGGGTCTGCAGAGGGAAATGGGACGTTCGGCCTGGGACTTTCCAGGCTGCCTCTTATTTCTTCATCGTCTCTTGATTATGCTTTCCTTTCTCATTCAGAACTGGACAGCACACACCGTGTATCTATGACCATTCGTTATTGAGGGCTATTTTATAATGATCGATATTCAGGAATCTTCTCTAGAAACTACCGGACACAAATGTGGTTTTGTGGCTGTTGTCGGGCTTCCGAATGCAGGGAAGTCAACACTGGTGAACCGATATCTGAAAGAAAAAATATCGATTGTATCCATGAAGCCGCAGACCACCCGCACGAATATAACCTGCATTCTCAGTACAGATACTTACCAGATAATATTTGTCGATACTCCCGGTTTATTGAAACCGCGGTACCGTATGCAGGAAGTCATGGCCTCCTTTGTAAAATCCGCGGTTGAGGAAGCTGATGTTCTGCTGGTTATTATCGATGCATCACGGTTCAAGGGTGAATTCCCTCCGATTCTGGTCAACTTCGCAGGCGAGATTCGTTCGAAAAAAGTGGTCGTGGCTTTGAATAAGATCGACCTGATAAAGAAGACTGCTCTCCTTGATATTATCGCCAAAGCCGATACTCTTTTCAAAGGGGTGGATATTATTCCCATATCTGCGATTGACGGCGACGGGACGGATGAGCTTTCCGCTGTCCTGCTCAACGATATTCCCGAAGGGCCGAGCCTTTTTCCGGAGGATTCCATTTCCAGCGAACCGGAGAGATTTTTTGTATCGGAACTGATCCGTGAAGCGGTCTTCCTCACCATGAAAGAAGAAATACCGTACTCTTCGGCAGTCATCATCGACAATTATGAAGAAAAGGATGATCTTGTTGTTATCATCGCTTCCATTCTGATTGAAAAGGAATCCCAGAAACCGATTCTCATCGGTAAAAGCGGTTCCATGATCAAGAACATCGGAACAAAAGCGAGGTTGGGCATTGAAGAGTTTTTGGGCAGGAAAGTGTTTCTTGATCTACGTGTAAAAGTCAAAAAGGACTGGCGCACCAAAGATAACTACCTGCGTGAAATCGGACTGATCAGAAAATAACAGGAAAAAGAAGGCGGGAATCAAAATCTGCATTTAAAGGCATCGGGAGCCGCTGATTACTTTAAGATGAAATGATAGTTTCATCTGAATCACTCGGAGGGTTCAGCGGTATAAAGTATATGTAAGGCTTTTTTGTAAGGATAGAAAGGGAGTTCATCGGTGGGATCGAAGCTGAACATACTTATCATAGGGGGCGGGGGAAGGGAACATGCGATTGTCTGGAAACTTTCCCGGAGCGGCAGTGTGGGAAAAATATATGCTGTTCCCGGAAATCCCGGAATTTCCAAACATGCGGAATGTATTCCTTTCAAAGTGGAAGATATAACAGGGATAGCGAAGTATGCTGTTTCCGGGAGCATCGATCTTGTGGTTGTCGGCCCGGAAATTCCCCTCTGTATGGGTATTACTGACATTCTGGAAGAAGCGGGTGTTCCGGTTTTTGGCCCTTCATACCGTGCAGCAGCTATCGAGGGTTCAAAATCGTTTTCGAAAAAGCTCATGAAGAAGAATCATATCCCGACCGCTGAATTTCAGACATTCACTGTTTCAGATGATGCGGTGTCGTATGCCCGTGAGCTTGGAACCGATATGTGGATCAAGGCAAGCGGTCTGGCAGCCGGCAAAGGGGCGATATATGCTCCTGATCCGGAGGAAGCGGAAAAAATCATCCGCGGCATGATGATCGATGGAATGTTCGGTGAATCCGGATATGAGATAGTCATCGAGGAAAATATGCATGGAGAGGAAGCATCAATTTTTGCTGTCTGCGATGGGAAGACATTCAAAACGCTTGTTTCCTCGCAGGATCATAAACGGATT
>JBAYHX010000322.1:0-4175 GCA_041665965.1 Candidatus Latescibacterota bacterium | reverse complement strand
GTACATAATTCTCCCCTTAATAAGGGGAGATGCCGACAGGCAGTGGGGATTTCTGACTCAATGATTGTGATGAATATTTTTTATGAATTATCAGGGTTAGAAGAATGAATGATGAAAAGATTATAAAAAAACTTTTTTTTACATAAAGGCGAAAGCCGGTTTACAAAACAGGATGGTAAAAACTCGATGAATTCATCAAAAGAAAGTATATCCAAGTGTTGTTCGGGGTCATATCTTTCCAAATCGGATCCTGAATTATACACCCAGATGGTTAATGAATACGAACGCCAGCGCCAGGGCCTGGAAATGATCGCTTCGGAGAACTATGTCTCTCCGGCGGTTCTTGAAGCTGCCGGCTCTGTGTTGACCAATAAATATGCGGAAGGGTATCCGGAGCATCGTTACTACGGCGGGTGCGAGTATGTCGACAAAGTTGAACATATCGCGATCGACCGCGCAATGAAACTATTTGGCTGCGAACATGTAAATGTTCAGCCGCACGCCGGTTCTCAGGCAAACATGGCGGCGTATTTTGCCATAGTCAAGCCCGGTGCGAAAATCATGGCCATGAACCTTGTGCACGGTGGACATCTCACACACGGCAGCAAGGTGAATTTCTCGGGGCGCATGTATGAGATAATTCCTTACGGAGTCCGTCCCGAAGATTGCCTCATCGATTATGACGGCCTTGCACGTACCGCCCGTGAGACCAAACCCGATCTTATTGTCGCCGGTGCGACCGCTTATCCGCGGCTGATAGATTTCTCAAAATTCCGTGAAATAGCAAATGAAGTCGGCGCTAAATTTATGGTGGACGCTGCCCATATAGCCGGACTGGTCGCCGGCGGGGCGCATCCAAGCCCTGTACCCTATGCGGATATTGTCACCTGCACTACGCATAAAACTCTGCGAGGCCCTCGTGGCGGCATGATCATGAGCACCTCGGAATTCGGCAAAGCGGTTGATAAACAGGTTTTTCCCGGTATTCAGGGCGGCCCTCTCATGCATATTATCGCTGCCAAGGCCACTTCGTTTGGCGAGGCGCTCAAACCGGAATTTAAAACATATGCAGCGATGATTGTATCGAATTGCAAAACGCTGGCGGAAGAACTCCTTTCGTACGGTTTCAAACTCGTATCAGGCGGAACCGACAACCATCTTATCCTGATGGATTTCACCGGGACGGGAATTACCGGTAAAGGGGCGCAGGAAGCTCTCGGCGTTGCCGGCATTACAGTGAACAAGAACAATATCCCGTTCGATACTGCGAGCCCCGCCATCACCAGCGGTTTACGGATTGGAACTGCCGCACTCACTACCCGTGGCATGCGGGGAGCGGAGATGAAAAAGGTTGCGTCCATGATAAAACGGGCGCTGGAAGGGATTGACGACGAGGGCAATCTTCAGAAAATCCGCAGGGAAACGCAGGAGTTGGCCGAGTCATTCCCGATTTTTGGGTGGTAAATAAAGAGATTAAGGTTTTTCATAGGTTCATCCGGTTATTTTGCCAATCTTTTCTCAGGGGAAGATACATGAAATGCCCTTTCTGCGGTTCTGATACGGACAAGGTAGTTGATTCACGGTCGGCAAAAAACGGCGAGTCTATTCGCAGGCGCCGCGAGTGTTTAAAATGCAATCAGCGTTTCACCACCTATGAATACATCGAGGATGTATCGCTCAATGTCATCAAGTCAGATGGCACCCGTGAGCCGTTCGATCGGAAAAAGCTTTTGAGAGGAATTACCATTTCATGCGCAAAGCGTCCAATACCTACCGACAGGCTGGATGAGATTGTGGATGAGATAACCCGTCAGATCGAAACCCGCGGTGAGCGCGAAGTATCTTCCCATGAAATCGGCGAGATGGTCATGGCGCAGCTCAAAGACCTTGACGATATAGCGTATGTAAGATTCGCTTCAGTGTATCGCAAGTTCAAGGATAAGGGTGAATTTTTACAGGAGTTGAACAGAATACTGGAGTAGTATCCCCGGTGATTTATTCCAAGGAACTAACTTGATTTCCGAAAATGTCAAAAGAGTTTTGGGCGAGATAGCAGACGCCGCCCTTTCTTCCAGCCGCGATCCATCGGAAATTACTCTTGTGGCTATTACGAAAACCCGTACCGTGGATGAAATCAGGGAAGCGGTGGACGCCGGAATCGATCATCTCGGTGAAAACAGGGTGCAGGAAGCGTCGGAAAAAATTTCTCTGATGGAGAAGGGACCGGTCTGGCACCTGGTCGGCTCGCTCCAGTCGAATAAAGCGAAAACAGCCGCCGGATTGTTTGAATGGGTAGACAGCGTTCAATCGAAAAAGATAGCCGACATGCTCTCTATTCAGGCTCAAAGCATGGATAAAACCCTGCAGATTCTCATTCAGGTCAATATTTCAGGTGAAGATTCGAAATCCGGAGTTACCCCGGAACAAACAAAAGATATTGTGCTCTATACAGAGAGCCTCCCCTGTCTTACCGTTCGCGGACTTATGACCATAGGGTCATTTTCGGTATCTCCTGATGTAACGCGGAATGAGTTCCGCCGGATGAAGAAATTGTTTGATACTCTGCGTGATGATCCCCAGGTGAAAACCTGTCTGGACACACTTTCGATGGGCATGTCCGGCGATTTTCATATAGCGGTGGAAGAGGGGGCCACGATGGTGAGAGTCGGCCAGGCGATTTTCGGCGAGAGAAGTTGAACCGGTAGCACGAATCATCGGTTCTCCTTGTCATGCGGTCGCCCTTTTCACGGTTATTTCCGCTTTCCGGCAATTTCTTTTACGGCCTGAAAAATTATAACCGATCCCTCTTGTTTACCGCATTCGGAATTAACGAATATTTTATGATGATTCTGAAAACTTTTTAATATATTATTTCCTGTTTTGATATGCGAATAATGGAAAATCTACGGTTCTGACGTTTCAGATGTCCGAACCGGTACTGTGGAAGAAACTCATTGAAGTAAGTTTCTGGACAGGAGGAAGTAACGTGAATCTGTCGCCTCTCGATATACGAAAACATGAATTCAAGAAAGCTTTCCGTGGATACGATCCGGCGGATGTCACTGCGTTTCTTGAGATTGTTTCCATGGAATACGAAAACCTGGTGCTGCAAAATACCATGCTTTCAGAGAAACAGGCAATGACCGAGAACCATCTTAAAAAATATCGTGACATCGAGAACACCCTTCAGGAGGCGCTCCTTTCTGCGGAAAGGGTCCGTGAGGATACAATTAAAAATGCCAAAAGTCAGGCAGAGATAATTATCCGTGAAGCTGAAATAAAGGCGGCATCCATAGTGGAGAATGGCCGCAATTCTCTCATCGGGCTCCGGAACTCCTTCGCAGAGTTGAAAATCCACAAAGACACCTATCTTGCCAAAATGAAAACGATTGTCAATACTCAGTTTGAGCTTTTGAAACAGTACGCCTTCTCTGAGGAAAAGCTTTTCGAAAAAGCGGAGCCTTTGGTCGAAGAAGAAAAACCTTTGCGCCGCTCTCCTTTACCCCGTGAGGGGGGGAATAACGGTCTGTTCGGCGGGGGACTCGACGATAAGAATTCTGAAACCGATGAGACTCAGGCAGAATCGTGATGAAAATGGGGATACGGCTGATTCCCAATGCCTCCCGTAATGAAGTGGCAGGCAGAATCGAAGATGGCAGGTTTAAGGTAAAAGTGCAGTCACCGCCTGTGGAAGGGGCAGCAAACAAGCAGCTGATCGTCTTCCTGGCCGGATTTCTGCGAGTATCGAAATCCCGTGTCCGTATCATAAGCGGTGAAAAATCAAGGGACAAGGTAATTGAAATCGTTGGTGATGAAGCAGAAATACTTCGCCGGATGGAAGGAAAGAAATGAAGCAAATTGTTGAATCGATGAATAATGCACGGGATTTCATTCGCTCCCATACAGATATGGTTCCGGAGGTTGGAATTGTGCTGGGGACTGGTTTGGGCGGTCTGGTTCGTGAAATCGAGACGGATGTAGAAATTTCCTATGGTGACATACCCGGTTTTTGTTCCTCTACAGTTGAATCTCACAAGGGGAAGCTTATCATCGGAAAACTTTCAGGCAGGCCGGTGGTAACGATGCAGGGAAGGTTTCACTATTATGAAGGATACTCCATGCAGGAGATCACATTCCCCATCCGGGTCATGAAAGCTCTGGGGGCATCAAGCCTT
>JBAYHX010000321.1:0-4181 GCA_041665965.1 Candidatus Latescibacterota bacterium | reverse complement strand
GATTTCCTATATCCGCACGATTTATGAGCACACCTAGATGTATCCTCAGCTCCAGCGCGGCATCGGCTGCAGGTTAGAGGTCATTCAACCCGAACGGTGTCGGTTCGGTCACAAGAAGAATGTAATCCGTGCCGCGCATAGCGGTAATCACCGGACAGGAGGTTCCGGGAGGACAGTCGAGTAGTGCTGTCCCATCATCGGGAATACGGATTTTCACCTGACGGATAAGCGGCGGAGAAAGTATCTGGCCAACATTCAGCCTGCCATGGATGAACCGGATGCTGCCGCTTGCGCCGGTTTCAATGACGCCAATCTTTCGTTCGGCCTCGATTATCGCTCCCACAGGGCAGACCAGGGTGCAGCCGCCGCAGGCATGGCACATTTCGGGGAACACGAGCGGCTTACCCATGATCAGTATTATCGCCTTATACTGACAGATTTCCTGACATTTGCCGCAGGAAATGCAGCGTTCTTTATCCACGAGAGGATAGGTCATTATTGCATTTACCGTCTCCTGGATTTTTGGCCGAAGGAAGAGATGACCATTCGGTTCTTCGACATCGCAATCCACATAAACTACATTAGTATCAGTTTCGGCGAGCACTGCGGCGAGTCCCACCGCGACTGTGGTTTTCCCCGTTCCTCCCTTGCCGCTCGCAATTGCAATTTTCATGAGTCAAACCTTTCGATTACTTATGCAATACTTTATGGTGACAAAACAGCCTTTTGATTATATGATGAACACCGCCATAGCAACCGCTGTAGTCCACAAACCAGCCTTACCGCAGGTTGTCTGGGTAATATTGCTGGTATGAATGATAAGTCCGGTCGCTTTGTATTCTTTTTCCCTTTCAACCCAGGCCACATCCGGATTCACCTCGATGCCTAATGTGGTCCCGAGCATGGAAGCGGCAAGATCTTCCGCCATGTCTGCACTTTCCCGCCGGGTGAAACCGAACTCGTGAACCTCACTGAGATATCCCCACTGGGCACTATCCTTCGGTTGGGCCAGGCCGATCGAAGCAGCGATTCTCCTTCCGTTTTCATAGGTATCGATGCGCGACATGACGGTGAAACGGATCGAACCGGGCGCGAGTTTTTGAAGCCCCTTTTTCCGGGAAATAATCTTACACCCGGGGGGAAGAATCGATGAGACGGAAACGAGATTCTGGTTTGCCACCCCGGCGTTTCTCAGCGCGTCCTCGAAAGAACTGAGCCGAAATCGGTGTACACCGACTCCGCTGGTAAAGAAGACCTCCTTCGGCATGAAACTTTGCATGTTTTTTACCTCATGTATTTTTTAAATTTAAATCCGAATTCATTTATCCATAAAAATTGGGCGCCTTACCGGTTTGGGCAATAGATGATTCGACCGTTGCAACGGTTGGATTTCGGTATTACCAGACCCTTGCGAATGAGTTCTTCAAGGTATTTGAGCACCTCGTTCTGATGCATACCGAGTCCGCCTGCGATATCATCCGCTGTACAGGGACGTCTTCGGAGCAGGCCGAGCACCTGATCGCGTCCCCCGCAAAATTCAGATTTGTCATGGACATTCCTGTAATCCGCGATAACCTCCGCTCGAGGCTGGAACATCTCCGCCAGTTCCTCAAGACGGTGATATTCAACTTGTACCGCAAAATCTTCCGCGGTGGGGCGAACGGCGGTATTCAACTGCACGTAATCCGGCCTGATTCGTTCGACACACATTCGGATTTTCTCGACTTCAGCCCTCATGGCCGTATGACCTGCCAGCAGGAACACTTCCAGCCAGTATGCGCCTCGATATACCTCTTTGAACGCGATGAGCCCCTCCAGCATCAGATCGAAGGAAATGCTGGGATTGGGACGGTTGACCGTCTGGAACATGAGGCTGTCCCCTGCATCAAGGGATGGGATCACCAAATGCGCGTCCAGAAGCTGCCGGCGTACATCTTCCTGCCACAAGAGAGAACCGTTGGTCAGAACTGCAATGGGTATATCGGTCATCGAGCGGATGCGGTCGATCAATTCATCGACACGCGAATAGAGGGTTGGCTCTCCATAGCCGCTGAGTGTGATATAGTCGGGTTTCGTTTCAAGTTTGCCGCGCAACTCATCAACAACTTCCTCTATCGGAAACCACTCCTTCCTTAAAACGGTCCTGTGTGTAGTCCGTCCAAGCTGACAGTAAATGCAATCATACGTGCAGGTCTTGAATGGGACAAGATCGACTCCCAGCGACCGCCCCAGCCTTCGAGAAGGAACCGGACCGAATATATGACTCATGGATAGATCACCTCTCACAACCGAAAATGGCATGGTTCAGAACAATCGTTACGGGTAAATCCACGGCAGCGCCATTCATACTCACAGAAAGGAATATTACTCATCATCATCCGCCAATTTTACCGCCAGCCCGAACGGCATTGCAGCAATCATTTTTTCTTCCGTGATTCCCCCATATGCCCGTGAATCAGGACAACCGAACGAAAAGACCAGTTTATCCTCAACATGTGCGTCAGCAACCGTCGCACACAAAGCGGTGAATGCTGAAAGTGATATCGAAAGCCTACTTCCCGCATACTGTTGCCATCTACGCAGCAGCAACATGGCAGCCAAGGGTTTGAGGAAGGAAACCAATACATTCGGATGTTCGATCATTCCTATCTCTATCGAACCGATATGCTCTTCCAGATGTGGTGTCGAAAGAATGATTTTTCTGGCATGTTCCTCGGATAAAACAGCCCGCTCGGACATACGATGCACCATTCTATTTTCATTACGTTCCAGTCCCAGGCTGTACCTGGCTCCGAGACAAGACAATTCAGCGCACTCCACAATGAGATTTTCTTTAAATGAAGCATTTACAGCCTCACATAGCATGGCAAAGGGATGAGTTGTTTGCTTTGCTGTCTCTGAGAACCGCACGCCTGTCCACTTTTCCCCGGTTAGTTTTTCCAGATACTTAATTTCATTCATGCAATGCTCCATAAACATTCTACGGTTTCGTTTACAGTAAAACGGATACAACGAATTTGTGTTCACCACACTACAACATGGACAGACTGGTTATACCAAACAAATCGTCTCGTCCGAACACTGACCCATGCATGTTCCGCACTTGACACATGCAATCTCATCAACTATCGCGAAACCGTTCTTTATTAAGATTGCGCCGAATGAACATGACTCTCCCCACAATTCACACCCTGTTCATCTGTCATGATCTGCGTTCGCAGCCGTTACATATTCCGTTAATAAAAGGAATTTATACACGCGTTATAGTAATAGCGCCATACGGGCATTCGGAAACACATTTTCCGCATTCTGTACATTTACTTATATCAATATCAACCATCAAGGAAACAGTAATTGCTCCCCATGGGCAAAGTTCCTCGCATATTCCGCAGACGATACATTTTCCGGCATCGATAACCGCCACCAGATTATTCTCCGACGTCGCTTTCGCGGGGAGCATCTTATTTTCGTCAGCATTTCGGAGGCAATTATCCGCCGATTTAACGAAGACTTTATGCGGTTCAATATCTCGTCTTTCTTCAGCGCTTTTCAATTGATGAGCTGCGGTTCCCGTAAAGGTCAATCCTCTTTTTCCCCTGGTCAGGCCATGCCGGCACCTTCCCCGGGACATTGGTCCATTTGACAATACATACCTCAGTTTCTCATTTATCCGATATCGGCTCATGAAGAAATTAAAAGAATGATATATCTGCGGGAGGGGCTGTTAACCGCACAAACCTCTCCCGATCAGTTGTCAAGGATGTAATTCCGTCTTTTCCTGTTTCATTTTTTCGAGTTCTTCTATCCTCTGAGTAATTTGGTCGAGAGATTGTTTCATGTGCTCGGCCTGCGCTTTGAGCCCGTTCATCTCAACCTCCGCCGATACGGCGGCTGGGGGAATCGGGGCTCCGGGATAAACGGCTGGCGCTCCATACATCGGGTAGCCGGAAACAAACGGAGCGGTATTTCCGAATCCTCTACAGAAACCCCGGCCGCCTCCTCTCCCCAAGAATCTCCGTCCTCCCCATGGGTCTGCGAATCCGGGAACGTTGTATCCTGCGCAAAAGACTGCGGCTCTTCCGGTCATCGGCCCAAGGCCGAGGGGTCCGGTTCCATCTCCACATGGCATATCATCCTCCTTTCATATGATTACTCTTGTCTGGTCATTTGTGCTCCGCACT
>JBAYHX010000320.1:0-4187 GCA_041665965.1 Candidatus Latescibacterota bacterium | reverse complement strand
GAATCTCTCGTTTTCCTGAACGACGGGAAGGGGAAATTTACCGAATCCCATGAAAAAACCGGCGGTTCGGTTTACTACGGCCACGGCTGCGCGCTGGGCGACCTTGACAATGACGGCGATATTGATCTTACCGCGGGGAATTGGCGTCGTCCGGGCGCTCAGAATCCGGGCGACTGGAAGCTCTTCCAGAATAAGACGAACAACAAGAATTTCATCAAACTCAATCTCTCAGGCGTCAAATCCAACCGCTCGGCTGTTATGAGCAAGGTAAGCCTCTACGACGCCGGAAAAGCCGGTGACAAATCAGCGCTGAGAGGATACCGTGAGGTCTGGGCCGGAAGCGGAACTTTCCCCGGCAACCCTTTGCAGGTGCATTTTGGCGCGGATTCTTCGAAAAAGTTCGATATTATGATAAAATTCCCCTCAGGGCAGGAGATGGTGCTAAAAAATATTGCCCCGGGTCAAACCTTGAAAGTAGTCGAGGGGAAGTAAAAAGTAAATAAAGATCGTGAAAGTTTACATGGAAAAATCCATGAAGCGGTGTAGGTATGGAAAAGTAAATATATCTTGAGCTAATTGCAAAAGTCGTTTTGGAAACGAAAAAATGATAAGTTTTATTACTTCAGCCCCCTAACCCTCAATCCCTTTCCGCTTTGCGGGAACTTCGTTTACCCCCAAAGGGGGCAAGGGAAGTTGTTGCTCCACAGTATGTTCCTGCCCCCTCCGGGGGAAGGATGTCCGGAGGACAGAAAAGGGGCTGCCTTCAAATAAATACTTTTGCAATGAGCTCTCTTCATATTTACCTTGGTTTGGGAATTCTGTTAACATGTATAATTATAAATAAAACATCTGAAAATTTTAATAACAAGGTATTCGGGAGGTTCTCATGTCAGACAGGAGATCATTTATCAAGTCTGCGGTATTTTCAACGATTGCATTACCCCTGATTTCTCCATCCGGTTCGGAAGCAAGAACACTGCCCAAAGCGAATTCCTTCGTGCCTGAATTCCCGGCGCAGAATGATCCGAAATTCTGGAAAAATGTTCGAAAGATGTTTCCCATGAGGGAAGGCGAGACATATCTGAACAATGGATCTTTGGGCCCGATGCCGACCCCCGTTCTGGACAGAATGATCGAGGAAATGAGAAGCAGCATGGAAAATGCAGCCCGGTTCGACTGGAGCAGGGAAGGCTGGCCCCAGTTGGTCGGCGGCATTGGGGGAGACCTGGAGAACCGGGTAAGAGAGAAGCTGGCAAAATTGATACATGCGGAAACGACGGAGGTATCTCTCACACAGAATTCTACCATGGGTCATAATTTTATCGCCAACGGTTTTGACCTCGATCCGGGTGATGAAATAATCATGACCGACCAGGAACACACCGGGGGAAGATGCGGCTGGCAAATGATGGAAATGAGAAAAAAAGCTGTTGTAAAAATGATCAAAATTCCCGATCCCCCCAATGATCCTGAAGTGATATTCAAAAGGTTTGCCGAAGCGGTGACCCCTAAAACCCGGGTTATCGCTTTTGCCCATATCACCTCAAGCCTGGGGATAATCCTTCCGGCGAAAAAGATATGCGATATGGCGAGGGAAAGAGGAATTTTTACTGTGGTAGACGGCGCCCATGCCATAGGGCAAATTCCTTTGGATATGAAAGATATCGGCTGCGATGCTTATTTCTCGTCCGCCCACAAATGGCTTCTTGCGCCCGCCGGCAGCGGATGCCTCTATATCAGGAATGATGTTGCGCCCACTGTTTGGACCACCATTGCAAGCGGCGGATGGGAAAAGGAAAATTGTAAAGACCACGGGAACAGGTTTACCGCAAGGAGTTGTGCAAATCAATACCTGGCTGCCGGATTTGAAGCAGCCATAGATTTCCATAATCAATTAGGCCCACGGAAAGTGACTGACAGAATAAAATATCTTGGAGATTATTTCCGGGCAGGATTGAAGAAAATTGATAAAGTGGAAATTAAATCTTCGGTTCATCCCGAGATGTGCGCGGGTATGACTTCTTATACTATCACGGGAGTGGACAGCGCTAAACTCCGCGAAGAATTGTGGAACAGAAAAAAGCTTCGTCAGCGCGGCATCAGATTTTGTACGCATATATACAATAGCGTCGAAGAAATCGATGCTTCTCTCGAAGTAATCCGTGATCTGGCAAAAAATGCATGATCCACGCCAACATCCTTTTTTTAAAAAAATCAGGGGTCTTGATTAATCAAGACCCCTCATGTTTACGCACTCCAAAGAGGGGACATGGAGCGAAGTCTTTCTATCAGCGGGGGAAGGACCTCGATCACCTTGTCAACGTCAGCCTCAGTGTTCTCGAAGCCGAGTGAGAACAGAACGGATGCATTTGCAAGAGCGTGGTCGAGACCTATAGCGTCGAGTATATGAGAGCTTTTAAGCGCCTTGTCGGCACACGAGGAGCCCGAAGCGGCAAATATCCCTTTCGCCGCCAGGCTGAACAGCATCGATTCCCCTTCGACTGCCTCAACGCTTATATGCACATTTCCGGGAATTCTTTTCTCGCGGTCTCCATTCACGGTGAGTTTCGGGATGGAAGTCTCCAAACCTTTCATAAGCCGATCGCGAAGTTTTGTGGTTGATGAAATCCTGTTCTGCATATCCTGTATGGCGATTTCCGCCGCTTTCCCCATTCCCGCGATTGCCGGGACATTTTCCGTCCCTGCTCTTCGTCCTCTTTCCTGGATGCCGCCGTCGATGAGAGAATAAGTGCGGACTCCCTTTCGTACATAAAGAGCGGCGGCTCCTTTCGGGCCATAGAATGCATTCGCCGCAAGGCTGAGCATATCCACTCCGAGTTCATCGACATTCACCGGGATGGTTCCTGCTGTCTGAACAGCGTCGGTGTGGAAGAATACCCCTTTTTGTTTCACCATGTGAGCGATTTCCTTAACCGGCTCGATGACACCGATTTCATTTGAGGCCTGTATTACCGATACCAGTACCGTGTCGTTCCTTATCGATTCGGCAACCGCGTCAGGATTGACAAATCCCCTGCTGTCCGCTCCTACCGTGGTCACTTCCCAGCCGAGGCGGGAAAGAGACTTCGCCGCATGTAAAACGGACTGGTGCTCGATTGCGGACACCACGATGTGACGGCCTTTTTTTTCGTTTGCCCAGGCGCATCCTTTGAGCGCTGTATTGTTTGATTCGGAGCCGCACGATGTAAAAAATATCTCCCCGGCATCTGCGCCGATGAGCGAGGCCACCTGCTCTCTGGCTTTTTCGAGCGCTTCATGGGGAGCGCTGCCCTTCGGATGAATGCTGGAAGGATTACCGTATTCCGTGGTAAAATAGGGGAGCATTGTATCGAATACTTCCGGGAGAAGACGTGTCCCCGCGGCATTATCCATATAAATTTCAGCCATAGTTCACCTTTCTTTTGAGTAAAATGAACGGCGAAAAAAACTTTCTATCTTTGCTTTTGCTTTTTGGAATTAACCCGATCTATTCACAAACTCAAGGACAAATATCCCCCCGCCGCTCAGTGCGGCGACCCCCTTGTTAAGAGGGTGCAAAAAGAGAAAAAATGAATCCTCCCCTTAACAAGGGGAGATGCCGTCAAGCAGAGGGGATTTTCTTCCTCAGTGGTATGATAAATATATTTTATGAATTATCAGGGTTGGAGAAAACATTATATTTCTAAAAATACGCAAAATAATTCCCGGTTGAAAACACAATTCGTTTAAGATTGGCGATAACGAGTAAATAGTGTCAGAGATGACGTTCAGGGCAATAGAGCGAATCCTTTTTTTCGTTGATATACAATTCGGAGTTGACAAATGTGTTAATTTTTGCTTTTTTGGGAGTATGGAAATGAGTTCCAATAAAATGAATTTGTGAGAAGGAGGTTTCGGTGGCTCAGATAGACAAACTCTTTTATCTGTTAAAAGAACGGAAAGGCTCGGATCTGCATATCAGTGTAGGTGCGCCGCCCCTCATCCGAATATCGGGTGATCTGACTCCGATTACCAACAACATTCTTCCCCAGACCGAGACAAAAAAACTCCTTTATGAGATCATGTCCGAGAACCAGCAGAAACGGTTTGAGGAGAAGATGGAACTTGATTTTGCCTATGCAATACCCGGACTTGCACGGTTTCGTTGCAATATTTTTCTGCAGCAGCGCGGGATCGCCGCCGTATTC
>JBAYHX010000319.1:0-4189 GCA_041665965.1 Candidatus Latescibacterota bacterium | reverse complement strand
GAAAAGGGTGGCAGCTTCAAGTATCCGTCGAGCGGCGGCTCCCATACCGACCGGAATTTTCGGAGAGATGTGAGCAAGTAAACCGAAATGGTCGAGATGGGGGTGTGAAATTAGGACTCCCAGTAGGGATGGATCGCTACCGTCCAATCCAGCGATTTTGGGAAGATATTGTCTATTGTTGTCTTCCGCCTCCAAAGGCAACCCGAGATCAATAAGTAGTCGCTGGCCGCAACTTTCGACCTCAACGCAACTACCACCTATTTGTTTGCTTCCACGATGAATGCATACGTACATAATGTTTCCATTTTATTGCCTAATAGCAATTCTATAGCCCATTTATAATACCCATTATAACAATCATTTTTATTAAGAACTTGTCCATAAATAAGGATTTACGCGTTTTAATGCTGCCCCCTTCTGGTCTTTCAGGCCACCTTCCCCCCTTGCAGTGGGCAGGGAAAAGCATGTGGCACATAAAGTTCCCTTGCCCCATTTATGGGGGAAAGGGATCGAGGGATAGGGGGCATTGAGCAGAAGCAAACAGCAAATTTCTTATTTACGGACAAGTTCTAAATCGCAAAGAAAAATAAACCGAAACTGCAGAGTCACAATATGTGTATCAAAATACTTTAAATCACATCGCTGTCAAGTGTTTTATTTCTATACTCTGTTTTCATGAATTGACGTACAGTCAACAACCTTTTATATTACCTATCTCTCTATTGAAGACAAACTCACCAAATTTAATAAAAAGGGCAGCAGATGACCACAAAAGAACGTTTTGACCGCACATTTCACTATAAACCGGTTGACCATGTCCCCGATATGGAGTTCGGCTACTGGGAGGAGATACAGTCTCTCTGGGAGGAACAGGGGCTTCCGAAAGGACTCAACTCAAAGCGCGCACATGAATATTATTTTGCAAATCCCGCAAGCAACGGTCATCTGGCCATATTCGGAACCCGCGCCCTCGATATGTTTTTCGGGCTGGAGCAGCGTACCCGGCTCACTGTGGATTTCCGTATGCGTCCAATTTATCAGCAGGAAACGGTGTATGTAAAGGATGGCTACCGGTATTTTTACGATGTTGACCGTGTGCTCTCACGGATGCCGGACAATAATCTCACCACCATGCCGGAGCATATCGAATACTCTCTCAAGAACCGTCATGACTGGGAAACCATTTTCAAACCGCGTCTCGATCCGGATACTCCGGGAAGAATCCCGGAAAACCTTGCCGAGATTACCGACAAACTCATCGCCCGTGACGAATTCCCCTATATCTATGCCGGTTCGCTTTTCGGCCACCTCCGTAATTTTGTGGGATTCGAGCAGATATGCTACATGATCTACGATGAGCCGGAACTGGTGGACGATATGGTTCAGCACATGGCCGATCTTTGCTGTTCGGTGCTGGAACGCGCGCTTCCGATGGTAAAGGGAAAAATCTTCCATGCGCATTACTGGGAGGATATCTGTTTCAACAGCGGCCCCATGATTTCACCCGCCTGGTTCCGCGAGCACCTTGTCCCACGGTATAAACAGATCAATTCCATTCTCCATGCCTACGGGATCGATGTGATCAGCGTTGATTGCGACGGCTGGATTGGGCCTCTGGTTGAGCCTTGGATGGAATCCGGGGTAAACGGCATGTTCCCGATGGAAGTCCGCGGCGGTTCGGATCCTGTCGCTTTCCGTAAACAGTATGGCCGCGATCTTCTTCTCATGGGCGGGATAGACAAAACGAAAATCGCGCTTGGCGGCGATGAAATTGTCCGTGAGCTCGAGCGTCTTGCGCCTGTGGTTGAGGAGGGCGGATTCGTCCCCTTCTGCGATCATTATGTCCCCGCGGATGTCACTCTCGAAAAATTCCGGTTCTACCTGAAAAAGAAACGCGAGATTTTCGGGATTCCTCAGCGGGAGGAAAAGGCCAGAGATTTCTGGGACGAGGTTTAGAACAGCAGCCTTTATTAATACTGTTTCTCGTAAAGCCCGCAAAGAAAAAGAAGGGATTTAGACAAGATTAACATGATAGAATAAGAAAATAAATATCTAATCATGTAAATCATGTCTGATATTTCTTCTATTCTTTCTTGACTTTGCGGACTTTGCGAGAGAATAGAACGATGATTTCAGTTGATAAGTATAAATCAGGATAATCCCCGATTCAAGCCAATCATTATTAAGACATTTCACTTATGACGTTTCTTTTCCGAATGCCGGTTTCGTCTCTCAGGTTATAGTTCTCTTTATTTCCTTATCAACCACAGTCAGAAAAATTGTTGAATTATGAGCCTTTTGCAAAAGTCGTTTTACTATTGAAAAATGGGAAACATTTTTGCTCAAACCCCCTAACCCTCTGTCCCTTTCCGCTTTGCGGGAACTTCGTTTACCCCCGTTCCAGGGGCAAGGGAAGTCGATGCTTCACAGTCTTTTCCTGCCCTCATCTGGGGGAAGGATGTCCGAAGGACAGGAAGGGGGCTGCTTCTAAAATATGGACTTTTGCAATTAGCTCTTATGTAATATTATTATTGATATTGTATTTTTAGCGTGTTATTATTATATATATTAGTAATACGCTTGAGCTGTTCTATAATCAGTTCAAACTGAAAAATCAGGAGATCTGTTGGCGGCGGTATCAGGTTATTGGGGAAAGCGGAGCAAAAGCATGAAAAAGAACGCACTCTTGATTGTTGTGTTCCTTATATACACAAGTATTGGTGTCGCAGAGGATAGCAACGATTGCAAGATGTTGAAAACTGATTACTGTTACACGGGAGATGAGTTCGCAAATTATTCCGGCGGAATTAAAAAAGGGCATTCAAACCGGAACAATCTCAATATCTCCATTACCATTGATACAGAGAAGGCCGGATTGTGGAAAGGCGGCGAACTGCAACTCAATTATGAAAACGGCTTTGGCAAGGGAATCACTAATGAATATGTCGGGGACCTGCAGGTATTGAGCAATATCGACGCTCACGATTTTTCCCAGATCAGCGAATACTATGTTGGCCAATATTTTCTGGAAGGCCGGCTGTATTTTAAAATTGGCAAGCAGGATGCAAATAACGATTTCAATGTGGCCGAACCGGCTAAGGATTTCATCAATTCCTCGTTCGGTCTTATGCCAAATGTCCCGTTACCCACCTTTCCAAATCCGAGCCTGGGAATCACAGGAACCTTGTCTTTCCATGAAACAATGTCCCTGGGGGCAGGGATTTATGACGGTAAAGGGAAGGGGGGAAGCTGGGGATTTTCAACGGCATTTTGTCCCGATCCGGAAAAATGTGCTGTGATGGAATATGGAATTTCCCATGGTTTTTTCTGTGCCGGGAAACTCAAAATAGGAACATGGTATCACAGCGGGAAATATGCTTCATTGAGGGGTAATAAAATACGTTCCTCAAATAATGGCGGATATCTGATTCTGGAGCAAAAAATAGCAATACCGAATAATAATGGACGCTGCTTAAAATCTTTTTTCCAGTACGGTTTCGCGCCCGGAGAGTTCAACGAAATAACGAATTACATCGGTTTCGGTTTGCGATTCTCCCGGCTTATCGGGGTCAGGCCTGATGACAGCTTTGGAATCGGTATAGCCCGAGCCGGGATGAGCGATGATCTGGCCGGGATGAAAAACGAGACGGCGTGTGAAGGTTACTATCTGTGCGCTTTACGGAAAGCTGTCACTATTCAACCCGATATTCAATACATAATCAACACGGGAGGAACGAACAAAGATACACTTGTTGGAGGAATACGGTTCATCCTGGGAATGGATTAACCTTGAGTTATGCAATAATATCTTGCCCCTGTGTTTTTATCGTGTTATAATACAATAAAATAATAACACTGATAAACAAGTGGTATGAAAGATCATTATCTGGTGGTATTCGAAGTTCCCATTAATGGAAAGGAAATTAGTAAACTGTCCGACCGGTTCATCAGCATACGAGGTGTGAAGCACGGCAAACTGGAATGAACTGGGTTTATATTGGATGAATTTGGAAGGATTTAAGCGATGCATATACCACCGGGATTTCTCAAGCCTGAAATCTGGCTCCCCATGACTGCGGTCAGCGCAGCATGTGTCGGGTATGCCCTGAAAAAATCAGGCGAAATCATAGATGACCGTCGGACTCCGGTGATGGGAGTCATGGCAGCGTTCATCTTTGCCGCGCAGATG
>JBAYHX010000318.1:0-4206 GCA_041665965.1 Candidatus Latescibacterota bacterium | reverse complement strand
CTTGGTTCCCTGAGAGTACGACCATTCCTTTTCCCATGCGACGCCGAATCCGAATTTTTCCGGAGCGGGAGTCTGGTTCATAACTTTCATAGCTTCGTCGCGGGCGATTTCGCGGGCTTTGGTTTCATCTACGCCTTTGCCGCAGCCGGTAACAATGCCAACGAGCAAAAGAGAGGCAAATGCAACACCGATGATGTAACGATTCATAACGCAACCTCCGTTGAAACTGGTGCTGTTGTGGTTTTACGGATCGCCGGGGATAAACCGGGACCGTGCTGAAAGAATGGTGAAGCCAAATGACGATGATGTGGTAAAAAAAAGGTGCAGCGAAAATAAATGATTGAGTGAATATACTAGGGAAACGGTGAAGGGGGTAATAATATTTTTGATGGTGAATAAACTGAGGAATGAGTGTTTCGGGGAATCTGCGTTCATGAGGCAGGGGCAGGAAAGAAAATAGTGTAAATGCATGAATAAAATCTGAAATATGAATAATGCAATGATGTGAAAGCCTATGATAGAAAGGGTATCACAGGATCGGATCGTCATCGTCCGAAAAGTCGGATATCTTGTTCGGTTCGTCTATAACTCATTCCGATAAAATATGGTTGTCTTTAGAAAAAGCAATCCACTGTAAGAAAGAAATATACATTCCCGAACGAAAGTTGAAATGATAGAATTGATAAAACCGGGCACGCCGCTCATTATACTCGGAATGCTTCTCTTCTTCGAACGCATCAATTAAAATTGTTTATAATGTAGAACACGGCGGATAACATTTTTATTGATATTTGAAAATATTCATATTTATTGTGAAAAAGAATATTCGCTTATCGAGATGACTCCGCTAAGTGTTGGTTTGTATTTCGTTAAAGATAACCTTTCAGGCCGCCTTCCCCCTTACAGGAAGCAGGACAGGGCGTTATCTTGCCAGCAAAGCAGCAAAGCATGTGGCGTTTCTAAATTTCCTTGCCCTCATTTATGGGGAAAGGGAAAGAGGGATTGAGGGGGATAAGGAATGTTGAGTCAAATAGATAAGTGATAAAGATTATTTCATAAAATGATTGTCAGATATGGCGGTAATAAACGGCAAAAAGTAAAAAAATATGATTTTAAAAAAGGCATTGAACACATCCGACAATGAATAAGAGACAATATGAAAAATAGCTATATCATAAAATACTTATTGTAGAAAAATATACCTTAAATAATGAAATTTTAAAAATATTTTCAATTTAGTTCTCTTTCAACTTGACAAATAAAATAACTTTGTTAGTTTAGTAAACCTGCATGTAGTTATTAAAATAGTATATAGCAAATAGAATATTAAGGAGAAATACTATGGCATCAACTGCGGATTTCCGTAATGGATTTACTTTCATCGAAAGTGGTGATTTATTTACCATAATTGAATTTCAGCATGTGAAACCGGGTAAGGGAGGCGCCTTTATCCGTACGAAACTGCGCAATATCAAAACAAAAACTGTTTTCGAAAGAACATATCGTTCCGGCGAACGATTTGATGAAGTCAAACTGGAAAGAAGACCGTATGAGTTTTTATATCATGATGGAGACTCATTCGTTTTTATGGATACAGAAACATACGACCAGATCAATGTCGATGAGAACCTTCTTGGCGATTCAAAAGGATTTCTTGCCGAGAACATGACATGCAACATTCTTTTCCACGGTGAAACACCCATCGAAGTGGAACTTCCTACTTTTGTTGAACTTGGTATTATCCAGACAGAACCGGGATTCAAGGGTAATACCGCGCAGAATGTAACCAAACCCTCTATCGTTTCAACTGGAGCGGAAGTATATGTGCCGCCGTTTATTGAAATAGGCGACATTATAAAAATAGATACACGCACCGGTGCATACATCGAGCGTGTAAAAAAGTAATATTCTTAATATTCTTGAAAACTATTCATCATCTATATAAAAAGGAATTTCATGTATGTCCATGGAAAGTATTTTTAAGGTTCCCCGCGATCTATTTTATACCAATGACCATACGTGGATATTGGTTGAAGGTAAAGAAGGCACCATCGGTGTAACTGATTTTGGGCAGATGGAGCTTGCAGAAATTGTGTATATCGATCTTACTGACGTCGGTACAGAAGTCATGCAGGGTTCGCCTTTTGGAACAATAGAAGCGATGAAGACGGTGGCGGAACTCATTTCACCGGTTTCAGGTGAAATCATCGAGGTCAACGATACCTTGGAATCCGATCCCCGCCAGGTTAACATAGACCCATATGGTGATGGCTGGATGATAAAGGTAAAAATCCATGATATAGATGAAATTGAAAACCTGCTTACTCCCCAGGACTATTTAGTGTATGTAACTGGGGAAGAGACCTGATCATTTTATGGATAATATTGCATGTAAATTTTGCTATTAAGGTTTGGTCTTAGAGAAATATTTATAATTTTAAAACAACGCTTGTTTTTTTATTCTCAAGATATTATTTTTCTTGACATCTCTATGGTAAAAAAATTATTTTATAGTAGTGTGTAAGTCAAATAACTTTACTCGCCAGTTTCTTTTCCACGGATGGTTGTTGAAATGATAAACCGGATTACAATGCGTGAAAATATGATAAGTATGTCCTCTGACATACCTTATGCGAGTGCTGGTTCTGTTTTTTCACGTATCCCCAGTTCTTTCATTTCTGTCGCCCATACAGCGCTTCATCGAATTACCCTGCTTATTGGTCTCGTAGTAATCCTGCTGGTATCAGCAGGGTTTTGAGGCCACTTTCGAACCTAATTAACCTTACCAGATGATAAAGTTCGTTGGCAGCCTCAGGAGAAATCCAAGAAGGAAGCGGGAAGTTACGTTTTTAAATGAAAGAAATTTGAAGCCTGAACAAAGAGAATATTTTTTGTAAAACCAGAAAAGACGTAAAAATGCAGAAAAAACTCAGATTAAAATCGATTTTTGTTTCTTTATTAACTTTGTAATCGTAATGTGTGTTATCGGAGTAGATTACATAACCTGTTTACCATACATCAATTCAAAGGCATAAAAATGCGAAGCAGCGATATTACAAAAGGATATGAGAAGGCCGCCTCAAGGTCTCTCCTGTATGCCACCGGCATGGATCCCTCTCAGATGGGAAAGCCGATGGTTGGAATCGCCTCTTCATTTACCGACCTTGTTCCGGGGCATTCCGGAATGAGGGATCTGGAACGATTTATCGAAAAAGGGATTCATTCGGGCGGTGGAAGCGCCTTTATTTTCGGAATACCGGCTGTCTGCGACGGTATTGCGATGGGTCACAGCGGTATGAAATACAGCCTCTGCACCCGTGAACTCATAGCTGATTCCATCGAATGTGTCATGATGGCGAACAAACTTGACGGAATTGTTCTTTTGACGAATTGTGATAAAATTACCCCCGGAATGCTCATGGCTGCGGCAAGGCTCAATGTTCCCTCGATTGTGGTCACCGCAGGCCCGATGTATTCCGGCAATTTGCATAACCGCCGTCTTTCGCTTGTCGGTGATACGTTTGAAGCGATTGGAAGGTACCGTCAGGGATTGATCACCGAAGATGAGCTCACCTGTCTGGAGATGGAAGCCTGTCCGGGACAGGGTTCATGCCAGGGACTCTATACGGCCAATACCATGGCATGTATAACCGAAACCATGGGGATGTCCCTGGTCGGATGCGGAACTGCGCTTGCCGGTTTTGCAAAAAAGCGGAGAATTGCCTATCGTTCAGGTGAAAAAATCTGTGACCTGATCCGTCAGGATATAAAACCGAAAGACATTATGACCAGAGAGGCATTTGAGAACGCCATTCGTATGGACATGGCGCTCGGCGGCTCGACCAACACTGTCCTCCATCTTCCTGCCATAGCGCATGAAGCTGGCGTTGATCTGCCTCTGGAGAAATTTGACCTTCTTTCAAAGGATACACCTCACATCACCTCGCTTCTTCCTGGCGGCGAGCACTTTCTCGAAGATCTGGAGTATGCTGGCGGAGTTCCGGCGGTTATGCATGTGCTTGGGGATAAGCTTCATGATAATCCCACTGTCAGCGGTATGAGCGTAAAGGAAATACAAAGCCGATACGAAGTCTCCAATCCGGAGGTCATTCACGGGATGGATAATCCCTATCACCATGAAGGCGGTATCGCCATTCTGTGGGGTTCGCTGGCTCCGGAGGGCGCGGTGGTGAAACAGAGCGCGGT
>JBAYHX010000317.1:0-4211 GCA_041665965.1 Candidatus Latescibacterota bacterium | reverse complement strand
CCTCCCTTTGTTTTCAGCTCATACGCTTTTTCCATGGCCTCGGCGATCTTTTCAACCTGAGTATCGCGTATTCCTTCGATTATATCCATGATTCCATCATAATACTGATCCATGAACGGTTTATTCGAAGGTTTTGCCACCGGAATACCCTGAGATTCCCTTACACCGCCGACCATCCCAGCGGCAGCAACAGCGGCCGGCAACGCAGAGAGGAATGTTCTCCGTGAGGTCATATTTTTCATGATGCACTCCTGTAAAAAAGGAAGTTATATGTTGTTATTTAGAAACCATGATAAAACACTTCATTGAATCGAATCACCGTTTCTTCTAACCTTACCTCTTGGTCTCCTCTCTCAGCACCCCACCTTTTGCTTCGCAAAATCGGGGACTCATAACTCATTGGAAGCCTTAAGTACCCCAAAAACGGACAGCCGAATCCATGAGATTCGGCGACCGGAATCAATGGGAAACAAGATATTTTTGGGGAATCTCTACACCCGCTGTATAAAAAAAGGACGGCAAATCCACCATCTGATAGACATTGATCCGGCAATCCGGGCAGGCGGTGAGAAGAAGATACGCCTCACGCTCTTCGAAACCGTACTCCTCTTTAACCCATTCCAAGAGGTTGATGAAAGCATCTCTGACCGCGAATTCCAAAGGTTTCCCCGTTGCAACGCCGACAATCGTTTCGGGTTTTTCTATCCGTACATGGGGAATCTTCTTCCCTTTTATGACTGTGCAGGAAAGGGTGAGTTCGGCGCGGGTTTCATTCGCGGTGCCGGAAAGCTCGCCGTCGCCCTGGCATCCGTGCACATCTCCGGCAAAAAGCATCCCGCCTTCCGTATAACTGTTGAGATAGATTTTCGAACCCTCGCAAAAATCATGGCTATCGAGATTTCCCCCCCAGGGACCCTGTACATACACCGAAGAGGGCACTTCTCTTTCCGGCGCGAGGCAGAGCGTTCCGATAAAAGGCGCCATCCGCCACCGTACCCGTTCGTTCAGCACGCATGCGCCGTCGGCAAGAGTACCGCTCGCTCCGGGGATATGTTTGAAAATCCGGGTGTAGAAATCGTTGGTTTTACGGTATTTCAGCGAATCGCCAAGAAGGCCGTCGCCCGGCTGCAGAATAGTATATCCCTGGGAATCGGGAACGATTTTCTCGATGGTAACCACGACCAGATCACCCTTTTCGGCGCCCTCGATAAAGACCGGCCCGGCGACCGGATTCAGAAGCGCCGGATTGCACCGGTGAGTGGGACGGTTCTTGGGGTAGGGCAGGAAGGATTCCTCCCGTATATAGCCGGAGGCGGCATCTTCGGTTTCCAGAACGAAATGCTCGCCCTGTTTGACCGTGATTGCCGGGGCAAGACGGTGATCGATTTCATAAACGTTTGCTTTGGCTCGCTCTATCTTTTTCATTCCAATCCCCTTTTCATTCTCATTGCTTTTGGACAGCATCAAAGATCGATACTTTCTCTTCAATCATCATACACTTTCCAGAAAGATCGCTCCGCTTCCCATTTGTCCATAACCTGTGCAGGTGGTTTTACCACCACCGCGGTACATTCCGCGGTTACCGTACCGTCCGGGAGACGAATTTCTCCCGCCACCTGCGCCCGTGAGGCGCTCTGCCGGATGACCCAGCCGGTAACTTCCAGCGGCACCTGAGTCGGGGTCGGCCTGCGGTAAGTGACCTGAAGGTTGAGCGTCATCATCAGGTTATCGAAATTCTTGTCGAGCATGATCGCCCGCCCGGAGGTTTCATCAAGCACAGCGGCCACAATACCGCCGTGAACGATTCCCGGATACCCGTTGAAATGCTCGGGTATGGTAATCGTACTTCTGACCTTGTTGTTCTCATAATCGTTGTACCAGGTCATTTTCAGGCTGACATCGTTCTGTTTCCCGCAGCAGAAACAGGTTCGTGAAGCGGGCTGTTTGGTCATGGAATGCCTCTATTCTGAAAATCCGCATTTTCTTTTGGGATAAATATAAGAAATATCGTGAGGGGGTAAAAACAAATTCGGGAGATGCGGTCTTAAAAAAAACATCCCCGAGGGCATTTTATAAGCTGCAACAATTTCTTGTATATCAATGTTTTATAGGATGGGTTCGTTCTATCCGATACCTAATTGTATCTTAATCGCCTCGTATACTCTGTTCATGTCATCCACGGAAATGACACCGATACGAACAGACAAGCGCATCTTGCTGACTGTGGTCATCTGGTCGGCCATAACCTTGCTCTGCTTTCCGTTGAGTATGACATACGCTTCGCTTGGATATAACCGTTCTATACTTCTGGTGAGAGGAACTACCTGGACGCGGTTGAGGAAGTTATTCGATGCGTCATTGCTTACAATTACCGCCGGACGTTTCTTGCGTATTTCCCCGCCAATCGAAGGTTCAAAATTTACCCACCATACCTCACCCCTTTTCATCGACGATGTCTCCCAGAGCTGCCTCCGCCCACTCGAACGCTTCCTTTTCGCGATTCGCGTCATTTGCCATTTCCCGGTATCCCGATTCAAGATCGTGTTTCATCACATGGGGACGGACCAGGTCTTCCACAAAATGGCTGATTTTCCGGGGGCCAATGACCTTGTAAAGGCCCGAATAGACATCTTCATCAATGGTGATTGTCAGTTTTTTCTGCATTGTGAATCCTCTCTGTTGGTTGCACGTATAGTATACGTACAAGAGCAACAAAGGTCAAGTTTATTTTATGGTAATTCCTAACCCTGTTAATCAGGTTTTTATGTAAAAAAGCTCCTATTCCTGCTCCTGTCTCCTGACTCCCGAATCCTTCTCCTCCGTTTTTATAAGCAGTTCCGGCCACCTCGGTTTATATTGACGGCCGTATTCAGTCCAGCCGGCAATCTGCATGGCGCTGGTTGGACAGAGGTTGACACAGCTCATACAGAGACAGCAGGCGCCCCGTGCGCGGGGATAGCCTTTTACCTCTACAAGCCGTCCGGTCGGGCAATACCGGATACAGAGACCGCACCGGATGCACTTACTCTTTCTGGCATAATTCCAGTACAGGACACTGTCCAAAAGCTTGTTGTCGAGCAGAAAACCGACAATGACGAGCGGAAACGGGAGCAGAATAAAGGGCATGCCCGCATATCCGCCGCGCGCGAATTCCTCCCCGGATTCGGTCACCCTTTCGCTGTCGACTTTCAAGGGGAGACACTTGTCGAGAAAGGCACAGACGCGGCCGGGCAGGAGCCGGAAGGTGGGAACATTCATCGGATAGGCTGTCCAATTCCTTCCCATCACACGGTATCCTTTCAGAGTGAGAAGCACCCAGGCGGCGATACCGGCATTTTCGGGGCCTCCGGCGGCAGTGTAGAGAACGAAGGCGGGCTTGCCGTTTCCTCTCGGCAGTTTTTTCAGAAGATAGCTGCAGAAAGTCCAGGGAGGTTTCCAGCCGTACACGGGAAATGCAATCGCCAGAGCATCCCCTTTCAGGTCGGCATCGAATTCTTTATAGTAATGGAAGCGATGGAGGGTAACCTCGGCGCCTCCTTTTTTCACCCCCTCAATAAACCGATACGCATAGTGAGCGGTATTGCTCGAATAGGAACACAGGATGAAATCCAGGGAACAGGGCGCGGAAGGAACAGCCCTGAGCGTGCTGAAACCGTACATGAACATCCCCGCGATTGTGAAAGAAAAGATGAAATATTCCCAGAATCCGGCCCCGCGGAAATCGAAACCTCCGGCAGCGGCGAACCACAGACATGCCAGTATGAGTGCAGAAATCCCAGCGATCCGTGATCTCAGCCGGTAGCTCGACATGATGAGCAGGATAGATACAAGGGAAAAGGTAAAAAATATTTCACGGCAGACCCCATGCGCACAGAATAGCCACCATGCGATAAGAATTACGGTCATATCCATGAATACCGCGCCGGACCGGTAGAAGAGCAAAAGCGAAACCGCGCCCGCAGCCCAGAACACCGGGAACGATGAAAAATGATAATATTTGATTGAGATGAGCATCAAAGCGGAAAAAAGAATGAAAAGAGAATAAACAATCCGGAGTTTACCGTTCTGCACATTCATTTCCTTTTCCTCTCTCGAACGGGAGAGGACGGAAGAATCCTTCCGATCCGTCAAATAATGAACTATAGTAACTTTTGATTTAAAACCTTTGAAATACTCTTCCTCGCAAAGTCAATAAAGAGAGGAAATACTAT
>JBAYHX010000316.1:0-4227 GCA_041665965.1 Candidatus Latescibacterota bacterium | reverse complement strand
GGAAGGGATTCGCTTCCTTCAATATGAGTGGTCGTTCGATTATAGACCAACCCCAGGGCATACCAGGGATTTTTGAAAGAAGAATTGAGCGCCGGATTTCCAAAAGTCACATTCATTCCATCATTCGAGGCGATTCCTGCTCCTCCCATTCCCCGTGACCTTCCGGTATTATCGGGAATAAGGACGCCAATACCATTGGGCGCATACAGTTGTTCGCCCCAGGAGGATAGTGAAATCAAAAAGATAATGACTGCCGGAAGAATTTGGAGTAACCGTACCATATTACCGTACCTCCGGCAAAGTTGTGTAAGTAATACTGATGGAATCGGGAGCGCTAACAAATACCTGGGATGGAGTAAGGTAAGAATCGGAAGGTTTGAATAAAATACCGTAGTTATAATTCAAACTTTTATACATGGTATTGAAAATCGATGAAAAATCCAATTCCATTACCGTATCACCGGGTTTTATCGTGTAATCAATAGTGCTTGAGGATAAAATCGCAGTTGAATCTGTTTTGGCATAGGAAGCGGTAAGAATGGATATGCTGAGATCCAGTGTATTCTCGGATGGAATAAAATTCTTATCTATAGGCATAACCAGTTTGCATCTATTGACAGCGTTCGTGGAGGAAAAAGAATCAGGAAGGCTGAAATACATGATAAATCCTTCATAGTTTCCTTCGGAGAGTATGCCGCTCCTTTTATTATTCGTTACCCCGCTCAAACCGTTATCGAAAGAGTAGTTTCCATCGATAGAAGTAACATTCGTGGTATCTGATTCAGTATCAGCGTGTGAGTAAAGTATCAGTTTCGGCGGCGAAAGCCCCTCATTGGTATATACTCCTATCATTGCTGTTCCGCTGGAAGAATTTTTCAGGAGAAATGAACCATTCGACTGCCATGACTTGAGATACTTTATCCCTGCCTCATCCAGGTCAAAAATAAGCGTGGAAAAAGTACTGGACGTATCTGCAACTACTGCGAAAGGCGTCCCCAACGCATCCAGAAACCGCTTCGAATTGATTTTTGTGGTATCTTCCCAATCGGAATTCGTTGCGTACAATTCGAACTCATTGATTCCTTCTGTCCATACATTTGATACAGTAAATTTCAGGACAGCTTTATCAAGTGTATTGAGCACCTTTGTCAGGGGTTTGGCGAATTTGACAAGGGTAAATGCTGACATATCCTGATATTTTCCGGCGATAGAAATACTGACACTGCCCATGTCACTCTTATAGCTGGTAACAGAATCTATCCGGGCAGAAGTCGTTTTCAGTGTTCCGGCAGTCCGGTAAAAAAGGTCGCTGTTCAATACCTTATCCCGATTCTTTTCACATCCGAATTGAAAAAGAAGAGGTATGACCAGCAGGAGGGAATAAGACAGTAAGCGTTTCAAAAACAATCCTTTCTAGTAACAACTCTAAAATAAAGATAACTTTTCAATATAAACAATCATATTTCCCATGTCAACAATGGAACAGGACCTGGAATCGAACCTTCTTTCACAGAACCTGATTTTTTGTTTTTCGCAAAAATCTCCTTCTTTATACTTCCGAATTCCAGATATGGAACTCTTTTTTTAAAAACTCGAAAAAATATTTTTTAAAGATAATTATTGGAAGGATCGTTCTGTTTCCTTTTAATAAAAAACTCACCCAACGCCCCTTTTCCAAATGATCAGGGAAAGAATGGATGAGTTTGTATGGGCTGTAGTATTGAATATACCGAATACCCTTTGTCTATTTTTTAAATCAGGCAAAATACGCCCAGATAGTAATGGTTATCGAAGCAACCAGCACACTGAGAGCAGCATGGATCCATATCCAGGAACGGCTGACCCCTGCCGACATGGTATTAGCAGAAAAAGTCAGATTTTTAATTCTTTCCGGTTCAGGTTTCGGCGATGTCAGGGACAGAACAATCATGAGCATCACACAGAAAATGAACAGACCGACCGAGAAGTTAAGAAACGCACAGCTTGTAATAATGCTGAAAGAGCTGAAATCGATAGCGCTGGTTTTCGATATGATGTCGACAATGAAACGGGCGGCCCCCAAAACAGCGCCGACAATCAGGGTGGTGATTGCAGCCCTGCCGGTTGCCTTCTTCCAGAGAATTCCGGTAAGGAACACAGCGGTGATGGGTGCGCCTATATACGCCTGGACACTCTGGAGATACTGGTAAATCTGATTGGAAAGCAGGCTGATCATCGGAATCCAGAGAATGGAGAGAACCACGATGCAGGCGGTAGCAAGCCTTCCCACAGTAACAAGTCTCTTCTCTGAAGCAACCGGATTGATCTTACGGTACACATCCATAGTGATGAGTGTGGAGCAGGAGTTGAAAACAGAGCTCAATGAGGACATGAGAGCCGCCAAAAGAGCTGCGATCATCAGACCTGAAATTCCGGCTGGCATGAGACGGGTAACGATGAGCGGATAGGCAGAGTCAGGATTGGCTGATACCTCGGGAGCATACAGTACACGGGCGATAAGACCCGGAAGGATCAGAATGAACAGAGGCAGTGTCTTTAAAAAAGCCGCAAAAATCGTGCTTCCTCTTGAATGGGTCAGATTCCTTGCCCCGAGAGTGCGCTGAACGATTACCTGGTCGGTACACCAGTACCAGATGCCGAGGATGACCACGCCGAATATTGTCCCTGTCCAGGGGTAAACGGAATCGGTTGCCGGTTTTATCATATGGAAGAAGTCAGGGGGCAGCGCCGCCCGAAGACCTTCGAATCCTCCAACCTGACCAAGACCGATAAGGGTCAGGATTATCGAACCTCCGATAAGTACAAAAGCCTGAAACATATCGGTATAGATAACCGCAGAAAGGCCGCCCACAACCGTGTATACTCCTGTGGCGAGCACAAGAATTACCGCGGAAACCATCGGATCCCACCCAAGTACGGCTTTAATGAGAATAGCGCCGGCGAAAAGCGCAACCGAGATTTTAGTGAAAATATATGCGAACAGGGAAATCCCGGTCAGAAACCACCGGCACTGCGGATTAAATCGTTTTTCCAGAAACTCCGGCATGGTGAATACTTTGCTTTTCAGGTAATACGGAAGGAATACCCACCCCAGGATGAGAATGCAGAAAACCGCCGAAAGCTCGTATGCGCCGACTGCAAGTCCGCCAGCGGCTCCCGAACCCGCGAGTCCGATGAAATGTTCGCTCCCTATGTTGGTAGCAAAAATGGAAGCTCCGACAGCAAACCATCCGACATTTCTCCCCGCAAGAAAGTACTGGCCTGAAGTCCGCTCGTTACGGGCAAAATAGAATCCTATCGCAAATACAGCCATGAAATAAACGGTAATTATTATCCAGTCGAGAGAAGAAAGAACCATTAATTCCTCCAGTTCAGGGTAGTATTGATAGGTAAATGTAATGAATGAATATAGTATTCGGATTTTTGAAAAGCAAGAAAAGGGGGATGATGCCTCGTGGAAAACAGAAGTATTGAACTGAAAACCGTGCGGGCATTTCATTCTGTGGATAAAAGCGGGAGTATACCTTACTTTATATCAAACGATTTCACCCGCTGTAAGGATTCCATTCCCGCCAGAGTTTGCCCGAGTAATTCACCATTTCCATGTAATCCCCGTTACGGCCTTTCAGATACTGGGGATTGAGTGGAATTTTACCGTAAGGGGTGTCCAGTATATACTGCGGAACAGCAAACCCGGTTGTCCAGCCGCGGATTCCCCTCATAATTTCCAGCCCTTCCTCGATGGCGGCGACAAAATGCCCTGTCCCGGAAAGGGTCTGCGCCTGGTATACATAGTATGGACGGACACGTATCCGCACAAGCCCCCGCACAAGGGCAAGGAAAGCTTCCCGTGAATTGTTCACTCCCCGAAGAAGCACCGACTGGTTGTTCACCGGAATTCCACGCGAGAGCAGAAGATCGACTGCCCGGGAGGATTCGGGCGTAATTTCGCGGATGTGATTGAACTGGGTGTTCACCCAGAGAGGGTGAAATGATGCAAGCATGTCCGCCAGGTCGGCTGTAATCCGCTCAGGCCAGGTGCAGAGCGCCCGTGTCCCGATCCGTATGATCTCGACATGGTTTATTGCCCTGATTTTGTGAATCAATCCTTCCAGTTCGCCATCGGAGAACATGAGAGGATCTCCTCCGGTCAAAAGGACATCACGGATGGAGGGATCGCTGCGAATGTAGGTAAGAACCCGTTCTCGGCGCTCTCCCACAAGGTCG
>JBAYHX010000315.1:0-4263 GCA_041665965.1 Candidatus Latescibacterota bacterium | reverse complement strand
CTTGTGTGTGAGAAACTCCAACATTATCATCACTTACATGTTCGTTATTGGGTTGCATTGTCTTTCATGTTTTAAAAATGCAATTGTTAGAGGTGGCCTTAAATAATCATTAATATAAAAAGAAGCTCACCACCGCAGGCAGCGAAATATCCAAAGATAATCCCCCTGTCACCTTTGGTGAAATCCCCCTTGTTAAGAAGGATAAAAAGAGAAAATACTATTCCGCTGACACTGGGTTCACCCCCTTAATAAGGGGGGATGCCTCAGGCAGGGGGGATTATATTCCGATTGAGGCCTCAAGAAGATGGGAATTCAACCCTGAGATATTACAACAACTGCCAGATAGTAAGTATATAGACTTTTTAGAAACTTTTTCATGATTGCTGTAAATTCCGCTTATATACGCAGCAGCCTATGGCCCCGTTATGAAGTGGATCATCCAAAACCAGAATTTCCCTCCCGGTTGTCAGACCGAGCAGTCGGACAATGGCCCGGTTCAAAGATACACCTCCCGAGAGAATGATTGTTCCGTCGCCCATACGGTCAAGGAGGGGGAGCACACGCTGCACAATAGACCTGTTTACTCCGGCAGCGAGATTTTCCAATGGTTCGCCTTTGACGATATGACCGATCAGCTCCGATTCACCGAATATTGCGCAGGTGCTCGAAAGAACAACCGGGGCATCGTTATACTGACCCATTTCCTCAAGAGTGATGCCGAGGACACCGGCCATATTTTCAAGATACCGTCCGGTTGAGGCTGCGCATTTGTCATTTGTGGCGAAATCTACCATGACTCCGTCCGCAGCATGAATGACTTTGTAGTCCTGCCCCCCCATATCGAGGAGAGTGAAATCGGTCAGCCCTGTCTGAAACTGCGCTCCCAGAAAATGTGCTTTCAGTTCGGAAATGGTTTCTGCTCCCTGTATAGCAGCGCTCATCCGTCCATAGCCGGTAGCGACAACGGTGAATTCAGAACCGAATTCGAGTTCCGAAATAGCTATAGAATAACCCCTGCCGGAACGAGTTCCATACTTCCTGTAAAAACTCATGGAGTCAAAGCAGTCGCGGGAGATGATGGTTCCATTTTCCATACGGCATATTTTGATATTTCTCGAGCCGAGGTCTATGCCTGCGATCAATTTCATAGTGTCACCGTTTTCCCACCATCCTGTCGGCAAGAAATTCCACAAATGCCTGCAAGCGGATCCTTGTCCGCTCATCCACCCGTCCCGGCTGATCTCCCTCAACGGTAAGAATTGGTATCGGAATCTTTTTACGCAGTATCAAATCCTCAATCTGACGGTGGCAGAAGCTCTGGACGTAATGAATGACTCCATGAACTCCGCGGAGTTCCAATTCAGGCAGAATATATGAGAGACGGTGGAATATATCGTAGGGATAGGTATATGACATATACTGAGAGACAAGCCCGCCCTTCCTTACCGGCATCGAAAACTGACGCTGTATTTCATTGAATACAATTCGAGCCCCGTATTCTTCAACAACATCATATATGTCGTCAAGTATCGGAGGTACCCCGACAAAAGCCAGGCGCAATGTATCATTGTATCGTGTTCTTGCAGATGCTATTGAGATGAATGAATCAAGCTTTGCCTCATACTCCTTTGGATCGCTGTTAAAATCGCTTGAGGATACAAGCCAGATATGATTCTCCTGGCCACTGACAAGGTTGTCTTTCCATGTCATCTCATCCAGACGGTCAAGTTTCTTTCTCAACGGTTCCATATCACAGCGGACTTTTTCGGCATCCGTCATAGAGGTACCCAATTCTTCTGCCAGATGTGATATCTCGTTGTAAAGAGTTTCGGGCGAGCGGTTGAAAGGATATGCAAAGGGAATGGAACGAATACCTCTGAGTTGAAGAGTTTCCATGAGGGCATGGGTGTTCGAGCAGTCTCCCTGAGTCACCGCAATGACAGTGTCGATACCGGCCTCAACGGCAAGGGCGCCGTAAATACCTTTGATCCATCCACATACATTACGCGGATAACCTTCATATTCTGCTGCTTTTATGTACTGCGCGCGGCGGCTGGAAGTTATAAATAAATTATTAAGATCAACCGGAATCATCCCGGCTGCCCAGATAACTTCGGAGGGAACGGTAGTGGTGATACCTATTCGCACATCTATTGTACTTCCTTTCCATTTTTTTCAGAAGTTCCTACAATGACTATCGTTTCAAGGCTCATGACACTGTTACGTACCAGCCGCCCTTTAAAACTGACCGGATGTCCATCCTGTGCTTTGACTGACAAGGTAAAATCGTTGTTCGGATGCTGACTCCGTTTGCGGACTTCCTCGGTAAACTCTTTCATCTCGGGAATTCGGGTTATATCCAGGCCGCCCTCGGGGGCTTTCGGGAAAACTGACGGCCCAAAAATATTTGCAAAAATGGTATTGTAGTACTGAGCAGTCAGATTTTTATTCAGAATACAAACCGGCACAGACAGATTTTCGAGGAGTCGGTCGACAAACCTTTTTTGAGAGGCGATTTTTTTGGTTTTCAGGTCGTCATACAGACGGAGCTTCTCGATCACATCTGTGTAACTTGAAGCAAGTTCACCTATTTCATCATGTGATTTTATAACCGGAATCTCAAAATTTCCCTCGGAACATCTTCGAAGCACAGCATTCAAGCTTGCTATGGGACGGATTATATATACAGGCAGCATTACAATCATAAAAAAGCAGATGATACCGGTTAACAGAAGGATGGAGATAATATTGCGTTTAGCGCGGGCCTCGATCCGAATGCTTTCTTTCTTGTGAATCTGCATGTTCGACCAGTTCATGGCTTCGAACCGGTGTGTTTTTTCAAGAAATTCCTGACGGGTTGTATCAAGACTTATTTGAATGAATGAAGCTTCGATAGGTATACCGGTAGGAGTATTGAAATTGACGATCTGGTCAATAGAGAATACATCGATAAATCTTGCGGCTTCCGCAAGAACGGAATCCCTTTCTGCTGATGGAGACATCCTGTCAAGCTGCGATCGTATTTCATTGAAATGTTTTTCAAATTCTCCAAAATCCTGATTAAGCCTGTTTCGAATCCTTTCGATCCTCTTTTCAGGAGGATTTTCATGAATATGCACCACGAGCATGTTGAAACTATTAATATAACTATCAAGTTTCTTCGATATCTCGTTCACGATCTCCTGTGCGGATTCGGGCGCAGTCTTCCGGGCAATCTGGATAATAGAATCGGAATGAGCAATCAGATGCCGAATGTTGTTGTGATCAACTTCGCTGCCGAATATTCGATAATTCTTCTCATAACGCTGCATATCTATCATAGTGAAAGACAGATCGTTCGCCATCCTTGCAAGCCGCGCATCCTGTTCCGTGATAACAGTCATACTGGAAATAAGATCGGTCAGGTATACAAGGGAGAGGGAGACGGCAGGAAGGACAAGTATATAGGTGAGAAGGATAGCAAGTGCAATTCTTCCCCTGATGGAAAAATGTCCGATGTAAGCCATTATCCTTCGGATCATGGTAGGACGTTTCTGATCATCCACCGCACTCACTCCTTTGACAGAAATTTTTCTATATCTTTCTGCATACCCACTAAAACAAGGATGTCATCGGGTTTAATTGCTTCTGTTGCAGAAGGAAGGCTGATCGTTTGTGTTTCATAATAAATTTCACCGCTTTCGGATATATTGGTAACTTTCCTCTGTATACCAACCACGAGCAGCCCATAATTTCTACGGAAATCCAATTCGATGAGGGTCTTATTATAGAATTCAGGATATGCCTGCATTTGAAAAATAGTATGGCCATCCGGGAGTGCGATATGTTCCATCAATCCGGGGGATATCAGGTTACGAGCAAGCTGATCGGCTATGTTTATTTCAGGGGAAACGATTCGGGTTGCCCCGACTTTCTCAAGAATTTTACGGTGAATATCGCCCTTCCGGCGGGCGATAATATTTTCAATTCCTATGTCTTTGAGAATGGCAGTTGCCAGGATACTGACCTCACGGTCTTCACCAATGGCAACAATTGCGGTATCGATATTTTCAAGGTTCAGGCTGCGGAGAGCTTCTTCATTCGTACAATCAACGTTTACTGCGCTTGTAAGATAGTCCTTCATGCTTTCGATTATTTCCATGTTGTTATCAATACCGATAACTTCTGCTCCCTTCGCATGCAAGGTTCGGGCTAGTTCAGCGCCGAACAAACCCAATCCTACAACGAGGAAACGTTTCATTTTTTTCCTTTCACCTGAAATTG
>JBAYHX010000314.1:0-4272 GCA_041665965.1 Candidatus Latescibacterota bacterium | reverse complement strand
GACTACGCCCACGTGGACGCCACCTGCATGTGGATGGTGAAGAACCCGGAGTGGTTCGATGTGATCGTGACCGACAACCTGTTCGGCGATATCATCACCGATCTCGGCGCGGCCATCCAGGGCGGCATGGGGGTCGCCGCGGGCGGCAACCTGAATCCCGAGGGCGTCTCCATGTACGAGCCCATCGGCGGCAGCGCGCCCAAGTACACCGGAACCGGCAAGATCAATCCCATGGCCTCCATTCTCAGCGTTCAGATGATGCTGGATCAGCTTGGCGAAACACGCGCCGCTGAAATTCTGGAAAAGGCATGCATCACAGTCATCGCAAAGCAGATGAAAAGCATGGCCGCCGGAAAGATGGGCATGACCACCTCTGAAGTGGGCGACCGTGTGGTCGCGGAAATCGGGAAACTGTAATTATATACCATTCGCTTCTCGGATTGTTTCTCCTGACCGATGTTCCTGATTTGCAGGGATGCACGGTGTGTGTCCTTGCAAATCGGGATGCTGGATAAGTATTTTAGAAAGAATCGAGTATTTTATGGATAAATCACGGCAAGCGGAATTGAAACGTGAATACAAGGAGGCAAAACGGCCCGCGGGAGTCTATCAGATAAAGAACGAAAAAAACGGCAGGATATTCATCGGCTCGAGTATGAATGTGAACGCCCGGATCAACCGTCACAAACAGTCGTTCGCGCTATTGGACAGGTTATCGGATAATTTCGAAATTCCGGATCTGGTCGCGGATGTCAAAACATACGGACCGGAGAATTTCACCTTCGAAGTACTCGAAACGCTGGACGGTGACTATGACACCGATGATGCGCTCAGAGAGGATCTGAAACTCCTCGAACAGATGTGGCTGGAGAAATGTAATCCTTTTGGTGATAATGGTTATAACGTACCGAATTGAAATCAAGGCAACGTGTCGGAATGACAGATACCCCTATGAAAAAAACGAACAGGCATGTGGAAATTTATGATTCCACCCTCCGTGACGGCACTCAGGCGGAAGCAATCAGTTTCAGCCTTGAGGACAAGCTGCTCATCGCGGAAAAACTCGATGGCCTCGGAGTCCAGTATATCGAGGGAGGCTGGCCGAATCACACAAACCGTAAGGATATGGAATTTTTCCGCGAGATCAGGAATATTCCGCTCAAGACTTCCAAAATAGCGGCTTTCGGTTCGACACGCAGACTGACAAACCGACCGGAAAAGGATCCGATTCTCCTTACTCTTGTTGAAGCGGAAACCGAAGTAGTGACCATATTCGGCAAAAGCTGGGTTCTCCATGTCGAAGAAGTTCTCCGGATTTCTCTCGATGACAATGTCCGTTTGATCGAAGACTCCGTTCGGTTTCTTCGTGAACAGGAACGGCGTGTTTTTTATGACGCCGAACATTTTTTCGACGGTTACAAAGTCAATCCCGAATATGCGGTGAGAACCATTAAATCGGCTGAACAAGGCGGAGCGGAAATAATCGTTCTCTGTGATACCAACGGCGGCAGCCTTCCGGATGAGATCGCGTGTATTTGTGACGATGTGCGGGGGAAAATTGGCATACCGTTCGGGGTACACTGTCATAACGATGCAGGGATGAGTGCTGCAAACACACTTGCCGGTGTCATCCACGGCGCTTTACAAATCCAGGGCACCATTAACGGAATTGGCGAACGCTGCGGGAACGACAATCTGTGCACAACCATACCGAACCTGTCGCTCAAACTGGGTATTGAATGTCTTCCGGAAAGGCATATTTCCGGGCTCATGGATATTTCACGGTTTGTTTCGGAGATTGCCAATGAGTCTCATAATCACCGTCAGCCTTATGTCGGAGAAAGCGCATTTGCGCATAAAGGCGGCGCACATATCGACGGCGTACTCAAGAATCCGCTGACATTCGAACATGTTGACCCGGAGCTTGTCGGTAACCAAAGGAGATTTCTTGTTTCGGATCAATCCGGCAGGTCTACCGTTCTGACCAAGCTGAGCAGTATTTACAAGGATCTCGATAGAAACGGGCCGCGAATCAAGGCTGTTCTCGCGGAACTGAAAAAGAAAGAGCATGAGGGATACCAGTATGAAGCTGCCCAGGGATCGTTCGAGATACTTGCGGCGCGGATAATCGAGGGGTATACGTCGCCGTTCTCTTTCAAGGGGTTCAGGGTTATCACCGACCACCGTGATGACGGCTCCATGGTGAGCGAGGCAACCATCAAACTTTCTGTGGATGACAAAGAGGAACATACCGCTGCAGAAGGCGACGGCCCGGTGGATGCGCTGAACAGCGCACTCAGGAAGGCGCTCAACCGTTTTTATCCCTCCCTTGCGGATGTGAAGCTCGAGGATTACAAGGTGCGGGTTCTGGAATCCAACGAAGGTACCGCCTCCTGTGTGCGGGTTTTGATCGAATCATCGGACGGAGTTGATTCATGGGGGACTGTAGGGGTATCGGAGAATGTCATCGATGCCTCGTATATCGCACTTGTTGACAGCCTCTCGTACAAACTGATCCTTGATATGCGCAAGATGAAAAAAGAGTAATAAATTCAATCACTCACAACAGTATATTTACTAATCTAATAACAAGATTCCATTGAAATATATGTGCAACATACTGTAATTTTGGTAAAGAGAAAGGCTTTTACTGAATGGAAAACGAATATAGACGGTCTGCGCGATTGGAAAAACTTCCGCCGTATTTGTTTGGCAGACTGAACGATCAGAGAATGAAAATGCGTCAGGAAGGCATCGATATTATCGATTTTGGAATGGGCAATCCAAACATCCCCACATCGCCGGCTGTTGTCGAAAAACTCCGCGAGGCGGTAGGGGACCCGAAAACGCACCGCTACTCTGCAAGCAGAGGAATACCCAATATCCGGAAAGCTATCTGCAGAAGGTATAAACACCTCTATAATGTGGATCTGGACTGGGAATCGGAGGCAATGGCGCTGCTCGGTTCGAAGGAAGGGCTTTCGCATCTCATGCTTGCTCTTCTCGATACCGGCGATTCGGTGATGGTAACCAACCCTACTTTTCCGGTGCATATCTACAGTGTGGTGATTGCGGGCGGGAATGTCGTTTCCGTTCCTTTGACGGAAAAAACAGGGTTCATCCCTGCAATGGAAGACATTTCCCGTGAAATATGGCCGAAACCGAAAGTCATCGTGCTCTCGTTTCCTCATAACCCGACAACCGCATGTGTCGATCTGGATTTCTTCGGAGAGATCGTAGACTTTGCAAAACGCACGAATACGATCGTAGTCCACGATTTCGCCTATGCGCAGCTTGGCTTCGACGGGTATATGCCCCCGAGTATTCTCCAGGTTCCCGGGGCAAAAGACATCGCAGTCGAATTTACCACCATGTCGAAAGCATACAGTATGGCGGGATGGCGGGTCGGTTTCTGCGTCGGGAACAAACAGGTAATCAATGACCTTTACAGCATCAAAGGATATTTCGATTACGGCATCTTTACCCCGGTTCAGGTTGCGGCAATCGCCGCCCTTGACGGGCCCCAGGAGTGTGTTGCCGAAACGGTGAAAATCTACCAGAGACGCCGTGATGTTTTTATCGACGGGCTTGCAAAGATAGGATGGGATATTCCTCGTCCCAAAGCGAGTATGTATATATGGGCGCCAATCCCGGAAAAATATCGGCAGATGGGTTCCATGGAATTTTCGATGAAACTCCTTAAAGAGGCTGAAATAGTTGTCTCGCCGGGAATTGCGTTCGGCGGTCTTGGGGATGGATATATCCGTATCTCTCTTGTTGAAAATGAGCATCGCATCAATCAGGCGATAAGGAATATCAAGAAGTGTCTGTTCTGAGGAGGAAGGACGGTTTGAGAGACATACCCGGTGGTATCACAGCGCCTCACGGATTCAGCGCAGGAACGGCAGAATGCGGAATCAAACATCCGGGGAGGCCGGATCTTGTCATCATCGCTTCCGATAGCCCTGCTGTCTGTGCAGGGGTATTTACCACCAACCGTATAAAAGGCGCGCCGGTTATTGTCAGCCGTGAGAATGTGCGGAGCGGAAAAGCCCGCGCCATTATCGCCAACAGCGGTAATGCGAACACCTGCAACGGCGAGGAAGGAATTGCCGCTGCCATGACCATGACCGGGCAGACAGCGTTTTATCTGGGATGTGATCCTTCTGAGGTTCTGATTGCTTCGACCGGTGTTATCGGCAGGCTTTTCCCCATCGACCGTGTGACTGCCGGAATTCCGAAAGCTGTTGCGGGTCTTTCCCGTGCGAACGG
>JBAYHX010000313.1:0-4291 GCA_041665965.1 Candidatus Latescibacterota bacterium | reverse complement strand
GTCAACCATTGTCGGTCTTGACCCCGTCCGGTATGAACCCAATTCCATGGTTCCGCCGCATGTTCACTTTCCCGGAGAAGAAGAAGTATGGATAGCCATTGATGCAATCGATATTCAGGTGGGAAACGAACATCGCACACTGCTTCCCGGAACAGCATATAAGATTCCGGCAAACGGGAAAACAGCTCATTCAAATATCAACTCTGACGGAAAATCAAAAAGGCTTCTCTGGATAATGAACGTTCCTGTAATGCGAAAAAATCTGCCGAATCAAAACAAACCGTCACTCCCTCTGGACGGTTTGATCTGAGAATGTATGTAACCACTTGCATCTTTTATGCGTCTATCCAATAAATCACCATTCCAGGGAAACGACGCGTGACTGAAAACAGAGAACAGAAACGGTTTGCCGGTTTTTCCGGATTTATTGATATCGAAAACCTTGAAAAGGAATCCAGAAAGCTGCTGTATATAGGATTTCTTTTCGCAATAATCTTTCACACCCTCTTGAGCGTTTTCATCGTATATATGAATCCGATGGGTTATCATCGCAACCGTGTCAGGGTTGAGAAAGAGGAAAAACACATTCAGGTTTACCTCGTCCCCATACCTCCCAGAATGAAAAATCCCTTTGAAAAATGGCAAGGTCCATCCACGGGAAGCTCACGAGGGAGGGCAAAATTCTCACCTCGGTCTCCGCGCGGGCAATTTACGTACAGGTCTCTTCCCGGTTCAATGAATGAGCTTAAGCTTTTCAATGGAAATAACAATACATATCAGATCAATACCGACATTTTGATTCGTGAGATTGTCGCCAGCGGCATACTCGATACCATAAAAACATATTCTGAACCGGTAGTGTTTTCATGGCCGGAATATAGCACCGATCTCACAATAACTCGTAAACCGAAAGACTCTTCCCACCGGATTTCCTTGAAGGAGGAAATGCTTGGTATCGAAGACCTCGATACCGGCAAATTCAAGGGATTGGTGGTGCTGAACGCTTCAGATGAGCGTGATATCAAGGGATATGTACATATTCCCCTGGCAGTATGGGGTAATGTTTTTTCTCCGCCGGAATCCACAAGCAGAGCAGTCGAGGGGCTTGTTCAGGCATTGAAAACATACAGCAAAATCATAGTAAATACCGACAAACAGATATACTTGAGTTCGCATGAACTGTTAAAATATCCCTTTGTGTATATTGCGGCAGATGATGTTTTCGATCTTTCGGAAGAGGAACTCACAAATTTCGCGGCTTTTTTACGGAATGGGGGATTTGCTCTCATCGAATCCTATGGCGGTACACGTTCGGACCTGCCCCCGAAAGGTGCAGCCCCTTTGAAACAAATGCTTCGGGATGCTCTCGGTTCAGCCGGCTCGCTTCATCCTATTCCAAATGATCATTTCCTGTATCATTGCTACTACGATTTTAACGATGGTCCTCCGTATCTCACCCGAGAACAAACCTTGAATGTAGCCCTTCAGCCCGCTTCCATACTCGAAGGGGTCTGGATCGGCGACCGCCTTGCAGCCATATACTCCGAAAAAAAATACGGTGAAATCCTGGGTAAAATTGCCACCGTGCAATCCTTCCAGAAATTCGGAGTGAATATGGTCGTATATGCGCTTATCCAGTATGGAGGAAGCACCTTCAAACTGATTGACGACAGTGCACGGTAAGTTTTATTTTAGCGATATCCCTGTCACATTTAATAATATGCGTGAAGGTATTCTTCCATCTGTATAGCCGGAGGCAATTATTATCGGTGTTGCGGTTGTCCGATGATGGATTCATCTTGACACCGGATGATGTTACAATTATATAATGATATATAGAATGAATCTCTATAATGAATCCCTGAATAGACTAAAGTAGACACCACTGAAGAGGAGTGTGATGCGAAGTAATCGGCGGCTTATACCCATACTCAGCATCCTTCTTGTTTTCGGATTCCTGGTTACCAGCCTGGTGAGCTTTTTTGTGTCCAGGGCATCCCTCCGATCCCAGATTTCCCAGCACACTCTTCCTTTGACCAGCGACAATGTCTATTCCGAAATTCAACGCGACCTGCTGCTTCCCATCCATCTCTCATCTCTGATGGCGACAGATACCTTTCTCCGTGATTGGGTAGTCGGCGGAGAAAAGGATACCACACAAATAATTAGATATCTGAAAGATATTCAGTTGCGGTATAACACCTTTACCAGTTTCTTTGTTTCGGATAATACATTGAACTACTACCAATCCGAAGGGATACTGAAAAGGGTCGATCCCAACGAGTCCCGGGATAAATGGTATTTCCGGGTCAAGAACATGAAAGAAGAATACGAAATCAATGTCGATTTCGACATGGCGCATCATGACACCATGACCATTTTCGTCAATTACCGGGTGTACGATTACCAGGGGAAGTATATCGGCGCTACCGGCGTGGGTCTGGCAGTCACCGCTGTGAAACAGCTCATCGAAAATTATCAGCGCAAATTTGACCGTAATATTTACTTTATGGATAGGCATGGGGTGATAACTCTTTGCGGTTCAACATTTCCCGAGAATATCACGAATATCCGTCAGGTGAAGGGTCTCAACTCAGTCCTCGACCGGATATTTAAAGAAAAGACCAGTTCTTTGAAGTACCGTCACGACGGCAAAACCGTATATCTTAACACACGGTACATTCCGGAATTCGATTGGTACCTGCTGGTCGAGCAGAACGATGAAACAGTTATGAAAGGTATTCTCAATACACTTATCATCAACCTGCTCATCTGCCTGCTTATCACGATAGTCGTGTTGATGTTGACCAATATCACCGTATCCTCCTATCAGAAACGCATGGAGAATATGGCGGGGATCGACATGCTCACCGGATTCTACAACCGTGAAGCGTTCGATATTATCTTCAATCAAACGATCCGGGACTCCCACCGAAGTAATGTGCCCTTTTCAATTCTTGTGTTTGATATAGATAAATTCAAGGATATAAACGATACATTCGGCCATCCGGCGGGTGACACCGTTATTACGACAATTGCTAAACTTAGCCAGGTCTGTCTACGAAAATCGGACGTTTCCTGTCGATGGGGCGGAGATGAATTCATTATCCTTTTGAAGGAGTGCGGTATCGAGAACGCGTACACCATATCCGAGAAATTGCGTACTGTTATCGAGAAAACACCAATTGCGTACGACGGGAGAGAGATCACTGCGACAATCAGCCTCGGCGTGGCAGAATACCGTCCGCAGGAGGCGAAAATGGACATAATAAAGCGAGCAGACGATGCCATGTATTTGGCCAAACGAAAAGGCCGAAACCGTTCGGAAAAAGAAGAAGGCTTTTCATCGGAATGAATATGGCCGCGTTGCCTGTGTCCAGTCCGGAGGAAGCACCCTCAGACTGATCGATAACAGCGCCCGGTAAATTTTTAGCGGTATCCCAGTCCCGTTTCAAGATAAGCGTGAAGGTTTTCTTCCACCTGTGCAGCCAGAGGCACCGTTATCGGTGTCGCGGTTGGCATCAGAACGAACCGTCCGCCGGGAGTTCCGATTTCCATTATCCTCCGCACTTCCGCCGCAACTTCCTCAGGTTTTTTCAGCTCAAACAACGATTCCTGGATAGAACCCATCAGGCAGATGCTTTTCCCGAGAACTCGTTTTGCTTCATCGAACATGATGTCTCCGCCCGGCGGTTCCTCGACCGGATCGAGGGCGTCCGGTTCCATTTCCAGGATCATATCGGCAACACGGGATATTCTGCCGTGGCAATGGATTCGGGCATAGCGTCCCGCCCGGTGAATCTTTTCGATGAACGGTTTGTCGTAGGAGACTATGAATTCTCTGAAATCTTCCGGGCTCATATAGGGCGGAGTACAGAGTTCCGGCCCGACAATTCGGAACAGAGGCCCTGCACCCTGCTCAAGGACATCGTCAAGAAAATCGTACATCCGTTCTGCGAAAAAATCAAGGAGCGCCCTGAATTTTTTTCGATCAACCACGCTCAGGAGTATGTATTGTTCAAAGGGCATACATGAAGAAATCGACACCACCGGATCGATAAGATCACACAGCATGACGCCTCTGTCTCCCATTTTCTCCCGCAGCGCATCATACTTTTCCATAGAGGGTTTCAACCGGACATAGGGCAGGGAAAGGAGACGGTCGACATCATCCTCGTTTTTAAGAAGAAATTCCGTCGTCCATATCGTGTAGATGTCGGCATTCAGCCTTGTCTCCATGCGAAGAGGGCCGAGAGGAGTAAAAATAGTGGTCACCGTGATTTTATCAGGG
>JBAYHX010000312.1:0-4294 GCA_041665965.1 Candidatus Latescibacterota bacterium | reverse complement strand
GACCGTGCCGGCTCCAAGTATAATTGGGGACATACCATGGATTTCGGAGAGCAGTACTATGTCCGCGTTGCCGAAATCCTCGAAAATGTCCAGAAAACCGAAATGAAACTTATCGGTGATGTTTCCACCCGTATGGCCGAGACGATCAAAAAAGGCGGAACTGTCTGGTACGACGCATATGTTGGGCACATGGGATCGGTCGAATGCCTGGAAGAAAACAAGGGGAATCCGAAAATATTCAAAAGCAACGCAAAAAGCATCGATTTTGAGAAGATGAAATCCGGCGATGTCCTGGTGACCAACAGTGTCAACGAAAATGTCCGCAAAGCCCGTGAAAAAGGGGTGTATGTGGTCGGTATCCCGGTAAATTATATCGACAACGAATGGACTCCGCGCGGGTTTGTTGCTCCAAACCCCAATAACTGGCTTCTCGGCGACACATCCAGCGTCATCCTGCAGAGTTATATACCCTATACCCAGGGCGTTATCGACTGCCCTGAAGTTCCTGAAATGAAAATCTGCCCCAGCTCAGCAAATTCGGTATGTTCGATCTACTGGATGTTCCAGTGCGAGGTTGCGAACAAGCTCAATGCAAAAGCTCCGAAACCGATAGACAAATCGGCGGAATTTTTGAATACGGTCATCGGGCGTCTGCATGAGGCGTACCGTCTCCAGAAAGACTACATGTTCGATCACGCCCCCACAGTGGCAAAAATGATCGGCAACGGCGGTTATTACCATATGACCAGCGATCACGGCGGAGTTCAGAGCGAATCCAATGGTGTTGCCATGGGCCCGATGATGACCAATGCGTTCCGGGGCAAGATGAAAAAAGGGGATGTCCATCTCCTCGCCAGCATCGAGCCGGACTCCAAGATGATTATCGACGAAGCGAAGAAAGCCAAAGAGATGGGGATGTTCGTCGTGTCAATAGCTCCGGGAAGCTCGCTTCAGATACGGCGGTACAGCGATGTGTTCATCGACAACCTTGGCCCGGAAGGCGCCGGCCTTATGGAAATCCCCGGCTTTGCCGAGAAAGTGGGTGTTGTGAACGGTGTTATGAACAACATGCTCATGTGGATTTTCACCGGCCAGTTCATTGACGAAATGGTACGCCGCGGATGGATACCCTGGTTCTGGATGGGATTCTACCAGGTTGGCGGAAAAGAATATGATGAAGCAATCAAACCGTTTTTCCAGAAACAGGGATTTTGAAAAATCTGAAATCTGAAAAAACCATATGATCAGTAGACTGATCAAAAGAAAAGACGCAGAGGGGTCAGAGGCACAAAGGAAAAAGGTATCTTTCTTTGTGTCTCTGCGTCTTTGTGTGATATAATCTTTGTTTTCTTTGTAAAACAAATTTTTCTATTGAGGAGATGGATGACAAAATTTTCTCGGAGAAATGTCCTGAAAAGCACCGCTTTTCTCGCTGCCGGGGCAGCGGCCGCAGGGAGCGGAATACGGCATGCGGATGCCGCCGACCGTGCCGGTTCACGGTATAGCTGGGGCCACACCATGGCATTTGGCGAACAGTATTATGTCCGCATAACCGAAATGCTGGGAAGTATACGCGCCAATGAAATGAACCTTATCGGGGATGTTTCGGACCGTATGGCGGAAACTCTCAAAAAAGACGGAAATGTCTTTATGCAGGCCCAGGCGGGGCACATGGGATATACCGAATTCAAAGAGGAAAACAAGGGGAATCCACGGATTCTCAAAAGCAGCACTGTCTGGGGCGGCGGCGATTATGACAAGATGAAATCCGGCGATGTCCTGATGACCAACTATGTCAGCGAAGATGTCCGCAAAGCCCGTGATTCCGGAGTCTATGTTGTCAGCGTTCCGGTATGCTATGTGGACAACGAATGGGCGCCGAGAGGTTTTGTCAACCCGAATGTCAATGACTGGCTGCTCGGGGATGTATCCAGCGTCATCCTGCAAAGCTATATTCCGCATACCCAGGGAATCATCGACTGCCCCGAAATCCCGGAGATGAAAATCTGCCCCAGCGCGGCAGGAGTACTCTGCTCGCTCTACTGGATGTTCCAGTGCGAGGTTGCGAACAAGGTCAAGAACAAGAATGCCGGGAAAGTCAATAAGTCTGCTGAATTCCTGAACACTGTGCTCAGCCGTCTCGATGAAAGCTACACGGGTCAGAAAGACTATATGTTCGATCATGCCGCCACAGTGGCAAAAATGATCGGCAACGGAGCCTACTATCATGTTACCAGCGATCATAAAGGGGTCGAGAGCGAATCGAACAGCGTGGCCAAGGGGCCACGGATGACCAACGCTTTCCGGAACAAAATGAAAAAAGGGGATGTCCATCTTCTGGCAACGATCGAACCTGATTCTCAGAAAATCATCGACGAGGCGAAAAAGGCGAAAGAGATGGGAATGTTCGTCGTATCGATTGCGCCGTCAAATTCCACTCAGATTCGGAGGTTGAGCGATGTGTTCATAGACAATCTCAGCCCGGAGGGCGGCGGTTTGATGCAGATTCCGGGATTTCCCGAGAAAGTGGGAACGGCCGGCGGGATCATGAATAACATTCTCATGTGGATTTTCACCGGACAGTTTATTGACGAAATGGTACGGCGCGGGTGGATTCCCTGGTTCTGGATAGGAGGATACACAGTCGGAGGAAGCGCCTACAATAAAGCTGTGGAGCCGTTCTTTTTGAAACAGGGATTTTAGCCCGATCTATTCGTAAATTCAAGGACAAAGAACCCCCCGCCGCTCAGTGCGGCGACCCCCTTGTTAAGAGGGTGCAAAAGCGAAGCGCATCTTTCTGCAAAGAGAAAAAAATGAATTCTCCCCTTAACAAGAGGAGATGCCGTCAGGCAGAGAGGATTTTCTTCCCCGGTGGTATGATAAATATATTTTATGAATTATCCGGGTTAGAAAATAAATCTGAAGGATGAAATAACGGCAGAGTTCAGGAGACAGAATTGAAGATAGGACAGAGAAGAAAACTGCAAAAAAAAGTTTTTTCTTTCTTTGCGGCTCTGCGTCTCTGCGAGAGATAATCTTTACTTTCATTTTAGGAGATAGAATGCCAACATTCTCACGGAGGACCGTACTCAGGAACAGCGCTGTTCTTGCCGCCGGTGTTTCAGCGATGGGGAGCGGAATACCGGCGGCAAAAGCCGCCGACCGTGCCGGAACGAACTATGATTTTGGGCACACTGTCGATTTCGGGGAGCAGTATTACACCAATATGCTCCATATTCTGGAAAGCATTCGCCTTACGGAAATGCCTCTTATCGGGGAGTTGACCTCGCGCACTGCCGATGTTCTTAAAAAAGGCGGAACTGTCTGGTGGCAGGCAAAAGCCGGGCATATGCCGCTCTATGAACTCCGTGAGGCGAACACCGGGAACCCGCACCTGTTCCGTACATGGCTCAAACCCGGTTCCGGCGGCGATTATGACAAAATGAAATCCGGAGATATTCTTTTTACCAACTATGTCCATGACGATATACTCGCCGCCCGTAAACGGGGAGTCTATGTTGTCGGTGTGCCGGTGAACTATGTGGACAACGAATGGGCGCCGAGAGGGTTTGCAAAACCCAATCCCCACGACTGGTTTCTTGGGGATGTATCGGATGTGATCCTGAAAAGCTACATCCCCTATACGCAGGGAATCGTGACCTGCCCGCAGATTCCGGAGATGAAAATCTGTCCGAGCTCTGCCAATGCGCTCTCCGCTCTTTTCTGGATGTTCCAGATAGAGGTTGCAGACAAATATAAAAACAAGACAACGCAAAACCTCGATAAGTCGGTGAAATATCTGGATACTCTCCTTTCCCGCATCCGTGAAACGTATAAAAACCAGAAGGGAATCATTTTCGATCATGCGGCAACACTGGCCGAAAGGATAGGCGGCGGCTCGCATATACATGTCACAAGCGACCATCCCGGAGTGGAGATAGAAGCAACAGTTGTCGCGATGGGGCCCATGATGCTCAATTCCTTCCGGAAAGATATGAAGAAAGGGGATATCCATATCCTTGCATCCATCCCTCCGGACTCGAAAAAAATTATCGAGGAAGCAAAAAAAGCCCGCGACATGGGCATGTTCATCGTTTCCATCGCCCCGTCGAGCTCTCCGGAATTAAAGAGACTTTCGGATGTGTTTCTCGATAATCTCAGCCCCGAGGGCGAAGGGTACTTTCCTATTCCCGGTTACCCTGAGAAAATCGGCGTTCTTGGCGGCATCATGAACAATATCCTCATGTGGATACTCATAGCCCAGACAATCGACGAGATGGTGCGCCGCGGCTGG
>JBAYHX010000311.1:0-4314 GCA_041665965.1 Candidatus Latescibacterota bacterium | reverse complement strand
GTATATGAACATAATTGTTGTCGGTGGTACTGGAGCTACTGGCAGGCATTTTGTAAATGAATTACTTTTACAGGGTAATATGGTTACAATTATTGTGCGTAATACTGATATGATTGATACTTATTTTCAGAATAAAGCAAATTTAACAGTAATCAAAGGTAATGTTCTGGAAATGGATGACGTTAAACTATCGGAATTAGTTAAAAACTTTGATGCAATAGGATCATGTCTTGGTCACAATTTAACATTAAAAGGAATATTTTGTAAACCACATAAATTGGTAAGTGAAACAATTCAAAGACTCTGTAAAGCAGTCCAAGACTTTGAACACAAGAAACCTGTAAAAGTTGTATTAATGAATACTACAGGCGTTAAGAATAAAGACATACAGGAAAAATGGACCGCAGGTGAAGGTATTGTAATGATATTAGTTCGTAATCTAATACCGCCGCAAATTGATAATGAACAGGCCGCAGAGTATTTAAGATCAAATATAGGGAGAGACAACAAAAAAATTGAATGGGTAATTGTTCGACCAGATACACTTGTAAATGAAGAGAAAATAACTGAATATAAAATATTTGATTCACCAATACGCAGCCCACTATTTGATGCGGGAAAAACAAGTAGAATAAATGTTGGGAGTTTTATGTCAGAGTTAATTAATAATGAAAGCAAATGGAATGAATGGAAGGGTAAAATGCCCGTAATTTATAATGAATCATCAATGAAGGTTATTAAGTAAAAAAAAAATGCCATACACCTGCTTCAACATCGACCATTCTCTCTATGGCGGGAGCGCCATACTTTTTTACAGAAACAGCCGGGACTTTTTTCTGTGAATATTCCGGCGCCGTTGGGGGACATGACCAACGAAACCACGCTGACGCTGGGGGAATTTCTGCGTCCCTTTGGAGAAAACAGCCTCCGCATTTCATCGGATCAGAATTTTGCCGTGCGGAATATACCCCGTAAAGCGCTTCCACGGTATATGAATTTCTTCGCGAACACTTTCACACATCTGAAAAATCGGCTTTCTTCGGCAGGGTGACCGCCTGCGCCGGGGCATCCACCTTCAAGACAGGGATTTGCCTCTCTAAGGGAACGGCTCATGCCATTTGCAAATAACTGGCGGTTTTTCTCCGCTGATCCTCACATACTGTCTGGACCAGTTTCCGGGGAGCTGGTCTTGCAAACCGCTATGAATCAATGGAAAACTTTCTCTCATGGGCAATTTTCAGTATAATTACCGCCATAAAGTGGCATGGCTGTAGAGTAAACCAACGTAAATGTTTACTTGCGCGAACAATGTACAGGCAGCATATTCATTCTCAAACAATTTTTTTAGAAATTTAGCACCCCGTAATTTTGCTATGGGGAATGTCGGATAATGCTCAATTCCCGGAGGCGCCTTATGAGCGCATCAACAAAATCCTCTTTCTCCCGACGCACCTTTATTCAGACCGCATCGGCGGTGGCCGCGGCAACCTCGATGGCCGGAGACATACGTCCCGCCCACGCCGAAACCGTCCCAAAGGAAAGAGTCTGCGGCTGGTTCAGGAATGTGAAACGCATGCTGCACATCGATTCGCATTTCGCGGGAGTAGCTGACCCTTTCCAGGGTTTCGACGCTGAACGGGCTGCGAAGATGTTCGATGACGCCGGAATCCAGATGGTGAGCTTTTTCGCAAAGTGCGCGGGCGGGTATTCGTACTACCCCACAAAGATCGGGATTGTGCACCCCACCCTCCAGGCCGATTATACCGGTGAACTCGCCAAGGCTCTTAAAAAGCGGGGCATCAGGAGCATCCTCTATTTCTATACTGCGGTAGAGCGGCGTCAACAAAAGGAGCATCCCGAATGGGTGGTCAACAGCGACCCTGGCAAGATTATCGCGGACGGTGCGGCAGGACAGGAGGCGGCCACCATGTGCTTCAATTCTCCTTACGTGGAACGGGTGGCGCTGCCCCAGATGAAGGAGATTATCGAAAAATACGATGTTGACGGTTTCTTTTTCGACATCGTGGTGCAGCAGTACCTCAGCGGGAACTGCCACTGCACCAGTTGCCGTGAGTTGTTTAAAAAGGAAACGGGCGGCGAGATCCCGGTATCGGATAAGGACCCCAACGCTTTTGCCTACCGTAAATGGTCCAACCGCCGTATGGAAGAGCATATGGAGACAGTGTACCGCGCCCTCGCCGTTATGAAGTCGGATATCGCCATTATTAACAACTACGCCTGGATGGCCCCCTACCCGGTCACCCCGCCGTTCTATGTCCCCCATGTGACATGGGATACTGCAGCGCCGGCGTATGGGAATTACTCCTGGAACTTTTCCATGGAGTCGCGGTATCTGAACACCCTTCCCGATGTGCCCTTCAGCTGTATGAATACCCGGGGGAACACCTGGGGCGAATACACCCTGCGTGAGCCGGAGGCCTTCCAGCACGAATGCGCCATACTCCTCGCCGCCTGCGGGGGAAACTACCTTTCCGACTGCGCCTATCCCTCCGGGAATCCCGACCCCGCGGTCTATGCGGTGTACAAACAGGTGAATGACCGATATAAGGCGCTGGAGCCGCTCCTGGAAGGCTCACGGCCGGTGCGGGAAATTGCGGTGCTCCATTCCGCCGACTCGGTATGGTCGAAGTCTCCCCTCAAACCGCATCCCAACTGGACCTTCTCCTCGGCCTACTTTTCGGTGAGCGGCGCTCACAAGGCGCTGGTCGATTTGCACCGCCAGGTCGGCATCGTCAACAGCGCGGTCTGCGCGGAAACCCTGCAGGATTACCGCGTCCTTGTCGTCTCCGATCAGCGCATCCTGAACGAACCGGAACTGGCCGCGATCCGCGCATTCGTGAAAAAAGGCGGCGCACTCATCGTTACCCACGCCTCCGGAACCCGCGACACCAGCAACCGGGAACTCCCCGATTTCGCCCTCGCCGATCTCCTGGGAGTGCGCTACCGGGGCATGGCCGAAGCGACAAATTGTTATTTGCGAATTAAACCGGAAATGCAGAAGTTCGGCCTGCCGATGATGGATGTGGAGGCGGGCGGCGGGTATACCCGCATCGATATGGTCACTGCGAAAAAGCTGCTCGATCTGGTTCCGCCCTACCGCGGCCTCATCAACGGCCCGCCGGACACCGCGCCGGGTCTCCCCGGGGTCACCATAAACACCTATGGCTCGGGAAAGGCGCTCTATTGCGCCGCCGACCTCTTCGGAACTTTTTTTGAGAAGGCCACCCCCAACATGCGTAAAATCGCCGACTGGATGCTCGATGCAGTCTATCCGTCGAAATCAGCGCTCGCCGCGCTGGAAAACGCTCCGGTGAATGTGGAGTTTTTCTTCAACGAGCGTGGAACCGACCGGTTTGTTCATCTGGTAGGCTGGAGCGGCGACAAGCGGGACACCGGCACCCCGCAGGTGCAGGGCTATCCCGCGGTGCATGGCATCCGGGTGCGGGTCCACGCCGAGAAACGCCCGAAAGAGGTTACACTGCTTCCCGAAAGAGGAAAGGTCGATTTCACCTGGGCGGACGGTGTCGCTATTTTCGATGCCCGGCCATTGCGCATTCACGATGTCTACCGCGTGGTGTTATAACCTTGAATCAGCCACCACCTTTCCAAAGGCACTCACCCCCTCTCTGACATGCCAAAGAGGGGGGAAAGAGACCACTCGGAGTGAGGCGGCCACAAAAAGTCAAGACAGAAGTCAACTACTACCATCGTGTAAACATCTTTTAGGACTTGACAACTTGTCAGCGAGGAGGTCAGGGGGTGTGTTACGGTTACCACAAAAAGGAATATAGAAAAACGGTTACAGCGGCCAGGACTGCAAGGTGCAGACGCCAGTCTTTGATGCCTTTGAAAGGTGAGGGTTTCCCTCCCCACCGATAGGTGGTTTTTTCGAGTTTCTCCGGAGATGTTTTCTGTGTAAACGCTGAAACGATAAAAAGAACGGCTGTAATTATCAGCGTCCCCCAGAGCCCGCGGTATGTGTAATTGAAAGTAAGTTTGTCATGGAGAAAGGGAAACAGTTTTTCCGCGGTTTCAATTCCGATAATCTGGTCGCACACGTACACCGAAGCAATAACAATCCCGCATATAACCGAAGCTATCGCCCCTTTGAGCGTTACTCTTCTGCTGAGAATACCGAAAACAATTGCCGGAGTGATTGGCATTACGAGATAAATCGAAATTGCCTGAAGGTATCTGTATAAACCTCCGGGGGTTTTCCAGACAAGGATAGCCGCCCCTATTCCGAGGGCAGTAGCGATAATAATGGAAAGCCTTCCTGCCCATACCTGTGTC
>JBAYHX010000310.1:0-4322 GCA_041665965.1 Candidatus Latescibacterota bacterium | reverse complement strand
GGACTTTACGATATGCACGGGAATGTGTTCGAATTCTGCGACGACAACTGGAATCCCACTATGGCCTACAACCGGTATCTGCCGGACGGCGCCAATCCGACATACAACTATTACCACGATATGAATATCACCCGCGGCGGAAGCTGGTTCAGCGAACCCTCGGTCTGCCGCTCAGCCGCCCGTTCCTGTTTCTGCAGCTGGGTAAATATCAATCAGAGTTATTATATGGGATTCAGGGTTGCGAGAAGTGTCAAACAGTAATAAACGGAGGAAGAAAAAACGCTGAAAAAAGAAGCGCACAACGAATAAGGAAAAGGGCGGGTTGTTGAACCCGCCCTTTTTTTTTAAAGGATACTATTTCTTTCCCGCTCCCAAATCCTTTACCGTTTCCCCGAGGATCATCCAGTAGCTGGAGATCATGACCACCCCCGAAACCGGGATGATTTTCGTATCGTAGCCGGGAACGGCGACAACAGAGTCGCCATGTTTCCAGTAAGGATCGATGTAGATGTCAATCTGGCTCATGTTGGGGGCGACAGGAGTGCCTTCACCGACCTTGACAGGGCCGGGAGTGAACACACAGACCGTTTTTGCTCCAACCTCACGGGCAAGAGCGAGCTCTTCCTGCGGAGTGTAGGAATACCCCACATTGAGGAAGACATCCCCTTTTTTGAGGAACGGACTGAGATAATCACGGCCGTATTCATTAGCTATAACCTTGAATAGAGCAGGATAATCGGGCATGCGCATCTGAGCGACCATGAAATGCCCGACAATGCCGGCCACAACCTTGTTACCCGATTTTATTGTTTCTGCGCACAGTTTCCCGGCATCTGCGAATTTCTTCAGCTCGTTCTTCTTCATATTCCGGAGGTCGGACCGTGCCGCAGCGACAAACTGACGGCCGAGAACACCCGCTTTCACCGGCTGCACTTTAACGTCCGGATCGAATTCCATTTTCTCGATGCGGAAATTACGGGGAGCGGCGCCCGGAACGAACATGCTCTGCCAGAGAGTCGGCATCTTGCCCTGACGGTTTACCGCAGCGACCAGTTCCGCAGAGAAAGTCCACATGTTGATCACATTGGCCATCAGAGCGGTCTCTCCGATCGTTTTGCCTGCTCCGACAGTCATAACCGGAACCAGCCCCGCATCGAGACCGTTATCAATGAGGTAATCGCCCGCAGCCACTGCTTTGGCTTTCTTTGAGCCGAACACGATGATAAGGGCGCCGGTTTCTTTCAGCTTCTTCAAATATTCAACCTGAGCTTCCGGTTTCAATTCCACTGTTCCGGCCAGAACGACATCTTTGGCGGTCAGCTTGCTGTCAACCGGCACCGGCTGTATCTGACGGAATCCTCCCGCGCGGTCGCAGGATTCGGCCACAAATCCGCCCCAGTCTTCACGCATGGGGTAGTTCGCTCCCCCGCCGGGGATCATTTTGACTTCTTCTTTTCCCGTGCGGCTGAACGTTTCGTCATCGGTCACATAGAGATGACCGCCGCTGACCCACCGCGCTGCGGCGTCATCGGCTGCCTTTTTCATATCGGGAATGATGCTTTCCGTATGATTCAGGCTTTTAATTACGCTTGAGATATATTGCTCAGCAGGACTGGCGGCCATGACCTGTGTCACTCCGAAAACAAAGACTGCACAAACGAGGGAAATCACCCATGAAAACGTGCGCATGGTTTAAACCTTTCGTTGTAAAATAAATAAAGCTCAAAGGGTGGAAAGAGCTCCCGGCGTTGGTAGAAGAAAATATACCATATAACCCCCTATAACCGACAGCATCGAGCGCCGCTAAAAATCTACACCTATCTGGTTTTTTTTTACACTCTGTATCTATTCTATCGATTGAACTGTGAAGATAATTATTTTGATGGATGCGCATACCGTAATAGACACGGTATCTCCCTACGTTCGTTTCCCCCGGCGAAACTGGCAGTAATGGCACTGCTTTACTGTTGCTCTTTCTTCTTTGTTGAGATATTGAATGGCTTATAGAGCGGGCAAAAACCAATGAGGCTGGTCAGCAGGAACACCGCTGCAATAATTCCCAGTATGATTGCAACTGTTCCCGATATCAGGCCCATCAGGTAAAGGATAATCACAGCCAGGGCCAGTACAATTCTGATAACGCGGTCTGTTGTTCCCATGTTTTTCGTCATGACTTTTCCCCCTGATAAGTTTGGTTGAAGTAACAATCCTCACCATCAAATCAAACAAAAAAGACGCCTCCTTTCAATTTGTTGCCCGAAGCGCATCCCTCAGCCAGGATCGATGCCGACATAGACAGTACGGTTTCCAGCCTTTTTTCGCACTTTCACAAAATCTTCTTTTTGAATAGATATTTCAAAAAAAGTGCGGAGGATATATCTAAAAGGCAGGTTACCGAACGTGGAAATTTATGGCGGAGGGTCGGGGAGTCGAACCCCGAAGGGCTGTTAACCCGGTGGATTTCAAGTCCACTGCCTTGCCAATTAGACTAACCCTCCGTGAATTGTTCAAGAACCAGTATAATATGCACTCTAAGGAAAAAAAAATCCAGTGAAAACGGTTTTGAGCCGTAACACTATTTCCGGTTTTCTACCGCCGATCTCATCAGACGGACGTTCTGAACTGCTCCGTGATCTTTGAAAACCGAGGTTCCTGCCACAAGATAATCCACTCCCGCTTCCACGAGGAGAGGAGCGTTCTTCAAATCCACGCCACCATCAACAGCGATAAGAGGCGGAGATGACAGGGGGGAAGAGGATTTTACAATTTCCCGTATCCGGCTGTAAGATTCTTCGAGGAACGACTGCCCTCCAAAACCGGGGTATACGGTCATAACAAGAAGGATATCCAGCCCATCCAGATACGGGATGACAGAAGATACCGGAGTATCCGGTTTCAAAGAAATCCCTTTTTTTACACCAAGATGAGAAATCGCTTCCAGCATGGAGGATACATCGGAAACAACCTCGATGTGAAAAGTAATGGAATCTCCGCCGGCATCGGCGAATGCCTTTATCATGTCCATCGGATTATCTACCATGAGATGAACGTCGAGCGGGAGAGTGGTCAGTTGCCGAACGGTTTTTACAATGGCCGGACCGAAAGAAAGGTTCGGTACAAAGTGATGATCCATGATATCAAGATGGAATGCATCGCAGCCGCCTTCCACAGCACGGGCGATTTCTTCTTTCAAACAGCCCAGATCGGCGGCAAGGATAGAAGGAGCTATGATTACATGCATACGCATCAGCCTTTATTTGGAAGTGGAAATGACAAGGTCGACATCAACGCTGGTATTTGTCGGAGAACCGGGATCGGGATGCTGATCGATCACTGTGTCCGGCAAAAGATTCGGGGCTTCCTCTTTCTGTATGGTTACCTTTTCCATATTGAATTTATATGCGGAAAGAGTATCCATGGCAGCTTTCATGCCCAGATCGATCAGATTTGGCATAACCACGTTGGACTCCTTGCGGCCATTGGCAATGAAAAGGATTACCCCGGTGGTTTCGGGAACTTCCTGGTCGCCGGAAGGATATTGTCCGGCTACAATGCCCCGGACATATTTGTCGGAAGCCTTCCATTGCTTATCGATAACTTCCAGTCCGGCATCCTTGATCTCGTTTTCAGCGTCACGGATCGATTTTCCGATCACGATTGGAATGTGAAGAGGCTTGGGCCCTTTGGAGAGAACAACATGGATTCTCCTTCCCGGTTTTAAAATTGTACCGGCAGCGGGCATCTGGAACGCAATGGCATCACGGAGAACAAGGTCATTGAAATCCCGGCTGTCTTCCACCAGGGAGAGGTGAAGAGAGCGCGCAATGGGAGTTGCCTCTTCGATAGTCTTATTTACAAGGTTCGGAGAGGTAATCTCCCGTCCACTCCGGAGATAGAGCGGCATGATAACCGTATCCATTATCACAATGAACGCAGCGCATCCGGAAAGGAAAGCGAGGATGATGAAGAGAAAACCTTTCTTTTTCTGAGCATTGAACGAGTGATATTCTCCGCTCTGTCCAATACCCATATTTTTCAATGGTTCAGCCATTACCTTCTTTCAATTTGAAATATACACTACTACCTTGGTCTTATCCCCGATTTCAGTTCCGGATTTCGGAAACTGGTCAATAACCATTCCATCGGGATATTTGCTCGAAGACCGGAATTTTCTTGCAGACACGGTCAAACCCGCTTCACGAAGGATCAATTCGGCGTTGCGGGGAGATTTCCCCGTTACATTGGGCATGAGAATTGGCTGCGGTCCTTTCGAAATCACCACATGAATCCGTCTGCCCGGTTTCACCATCGCATCAGGAGCG
>JBAYHX010000309.1:0-4325 GCA_041665965.1 Candidatus Latescibacterota bacterium | reverse complement strand
GGTTATGGAACCTGCAACGGTTGTAGCCCCCGCACCGAGCCCATTCATGTAAATCACGTCCAACGTCGTTGCGGGATCGGCACCAGCTGTCACGAAGTTAAACGAGCTTATTACAGCATCTTTCTGCCCGGGAGCGAATACTGCCGGAGCAGCCGTTTCCGCTAAAGTAAGAGCGGCAAAGGCACTCCCAGTAAATCCAAAAAGCAACCCCATTAGAAGCAGGGCCATGATACTTGCTTTGTACCTCATCATCCATCTCCTTTCAGAGAATTGGAAAAAACGATGAACATGAAACGTAATTACCATACTGAATACTTGTAAAGCGTCAAACATCATCCGCTGATTTTTTACCGATTCATTTTCCTCCTTTGTTAATCCAGTGAGAACCGAACTTCTCCGTTTTTTATATTTGAATCAACACCCAAATGCCGGCCACTTCCCCGGCAGGCAGAACCCTCCTTTCAACTTTTTCTGTTCTAGTACATTTTTTTTACGCGGTTTGTACAGAATCAAATTTTGCTCGCACTCCTTGAACTATAAAAGAAAAAATACAGAAATACCCATAGTAAGCCTAATATTTACAAGAGATTAGTTTCGCTTCCCTGCAAGGCTTCATATGACTTCCGATTCAACTGACGGGTTATCAGCCATATATGTAAAGTGAATATTATCATAAATTGTAGCCGGTGTCAAGAGTTTTTTCAATAAAATTGTGTTAGCAACCATTACTAATTTCACTCCTTTACACACCATTTCATTTTTATTTCTCACTATTGCAAAAAAAATAAACAGATTGCAAGAAGAAAAACGGTGATTCATATCACAAATTCTGGAATAATTTATCCATATTCCACAATCTGCTGATTTTATAAGAATATTTAAAGTATTTATTTCTCTATAATTCAATATATTACTGTTCCTCGCGTTTTCCTATAAAATTTTCCCAGGCGCCCTTTGCAAAGATAGTAGTTAGAATTTTTGATCACAGATTTCCGATTTCCCATTATCCATTATTATAAAGTTACCCCTTCCGCATCGATAGCGGTGACAAGGGGAAAATCTTTTACGGTAAAAATTCGGGCAGCTTCCGTACCAAGCTCTGGAAAAGCAATTATGTTAGAGGAGAGTATATGTTTGGCAAGAAGTGCGCCGACGCCTCCGGTCGCCGCCATATACACTGCCCGATGGTGAGCCAGTAAAGCGGCGATGTCCTTCGAACGTCCGCCTTTGCCAATGGTCATAGCCAGCCCCTGTTCAAGGAGCGGTCCGGTGAAACGGTCCATACGGCTTGACGTGGTAGGCCCTGCGGACCCGACCGGCATACCGTGACTGGCAGGCGTAGGGCCACAGTAGTAGAGAGCGGCGTCTTTAAGATTGAAAGGCAGTTTTTCCCCTTTTTCAATCATTCCGCAGAGAATACGGTGCACCTCGTCACGGAAAACGAGCACTTCACCGGAAAGAATCACCCTGTCCCCCGCTTTCAGTCTGACAAGAATACTTCGATTGAGCGGCGTAGTGAGCGAGATGTCATCGGAGTTGGTCATGCGCTTATCCGAACGGATGTCTTATGTTATCACAAAACTTGCTTAAGCTAAATATATAGAGAATATTATTTAAAACAAGCACTATTTTCCTCAAACAAGCACTATTTTTCCTAAAACTGTCATTATTTTTCCCTTAAGCATTTAAATGAAGGGTCAAACTGAACGTGTTTCAGTATGTGTAATTACAAATGACTGCAAAGTGACTTTGATATGTCGTATTATAAAAAGTATGACTATTTTTATCTACACTATTCATAATTCCTATCCTCTTATCCATAGAAAAGCAGCGGAATTTAAAAAAAGAAACTTTAAAAATAAAGACGCACAGCGGGGCCGAAAAGTTCGCGCATAATTTTATAAATGAGTTTTTAAGGCTACAGTTCAATTTTTCCGTGACGGGCCGAATGGCATTGGATATTGACTGCAAGTGGCATACTGGCGATATGGCATGGGGCATTTTCAATGAATACATCCAGCGCGGTTGAGATGCCGCCGAGACCCATCGGCCCAATACCAAGCGAGTTGATTTTTTCCAGCAGTTCCTGTTCGAGAGAGGCATAAAAAGCATCTGTGTTCCTTTCGCCGATCTTACGGAGAAGCGCCCTCTTTGAAAGAATCGCCGAACTCTCGAAATCACCTCCGAGGCCTACTCCCACAATAACCGGAGGACATGGTCTGCCTCCGCCGGCCAGTACGGTTTCCACTACAAAATCAACCACCCCTTTTCTGCCGTCTCCCGGTGAAAGCATAGCCAGACGGCTCATATTTTCACAGCCTCCTCCTTTTGGGCAGAACATCACGGTAAGGCTATCTCCCGGAACCATACGGATATGAACTATCGCCGGAGAATTGTCGCCGGTATTCACCCTGCGGAGAGGATCCCGAACCATAGACATCCGCAGACTGCCTTCCCTGTATCCTTTGCGGGTTCCTTCCTGTATGGCGGCATCCAGTCCGGGATTCTCAATCCGCACCTCATCGCCGATATCCACAAAATAAACGGCAATTCCGGTGTCCTGGCATAACGGGAGAAATTCTCTTGATGCGATGCCGGCATTTTCGATAATCTGATCCAGAATGGAAGCGGCCAGTAAAGATGTTTCTTTTGCTCTCATGCAAATTATGGCATCGAGAACATCTGACGGAAGAATCCGGGTGGTCGATGGGATAAGTTCAGAAATTTTTTCAACAACAATATGATAAGGTATAATTCTCATCTCTGGATTTCCTCTGGTAATCCGATGCAGTTTTTTGGGCAGCAGCCTTGCTCGAAGGGAAATTCTGCCGCATAGATTAATAGTATGCCTTAATCTAAACAACTAAAAGATTCAAATCAAGAGGGGGCCAAGATAAAATATTTTTTTGTCGAGATACCATCGCAGAGGAACAGATGAAGCATGTATAGGTTAAACTGGAATAAAAAAGCGCAAACCGAAATCACGGTTGTTCCGATAAAATCAATCCGTAAAAAAACTTTCAATCCCATAAAAAAGGCCTCCGATCAGAGGCCTTTCGATGACTTATTTATCGGGTACTTATTTGCTTTTTTTGACAACATTTATCGCCTGAGGCCCTTTAGGTCCGTCGGTGATATCAAATTCAACGTCATCATTTTCATTGAGAGTACGGAATCCATCGCCCTTAATCGCCGAATAATGGACAAAAACATCTTTACCGTCTTCCATCGTTACAAAGCCATACCCTTTAACTTCGTTGAACCATTTTACTTTACCTAACGACATGCTCAACCTCTCCTCTCGAAAAATAAAAAAAACTTTAAACAATATTACATATATGCAAAGAAAAATTGAAAATTCTAGCATTTACGATTATTACAGTTTTTGTATATGATGCGGAGTTGAGGTTAAGCTTTCTTGGTCACATCAACTGCCTGAGGCCCTTTCGGACCTTCGGTTATATCAAACTCCACAGAATCGCCTTCATTGAGAGTACGGAATCCGTCGCCCTTAATCGCTGAATAGTGCACAAACACATCACTACCGTCATCCGTGGTAATGAATCCGTAACCTTTGACTTCGTTGAACCACTTGACTTTACCGACAGACATACACGCCCTCTCTTTTTAAATGAAGAAAAAAAAACCGCATAATCCAAGATTATTCATGCGGGTAATACTTATTTGATGCCCATGTAGTTCCATTCGCTTACAATAGAAAATACCTATAATTATGGTACAAATTTAAAACTATTTCAGCTATTGTCAAGTGTTTTTTTATATTAATGAGCAATTTTGAGCATTTTTATTAACAATCAATGCATTAATTTGTTTTTATTCATATCATTCCAATGCAAATCATACATGTGTCTGTATATACTTTCATTTTCATACAATTCCTGATGCGTTCCCGTTCTTATGAGTTTTCCTTTTTCTATAAGGACAATTCTAGAGGAATTTTGTATAGTGGACAAGCGGTGAGCAATAACAAAGGATGTTCTTCCTTCCATAAGCTTGTCGATTGCTATCTGGACTTCCCTCTCGGATTTTGAATCGAGCGAAGAAGTAGCCTCATCAAAAAGCAAGATAGGAGGATTTTTTAGAATGGCGCGTGCAATGGCGAGACGCTGTCTCTGTCCTCCGGAAAGCTTGGTTCCACGGTCTCCGATAACTGTATCGTATCCGTTTTCAAACTCTATTATAAAATCATGCGCATTTGCTGTTTTTGCAGCGGAGATAATCGCATCTATCTTGATATCCGGACGGCCGTAACTGATATTAGCTTTTATCGTATCATGGAAAAGGATGGTTTCCTGGGTAACGAT
>JBAYHX010000308.1:0-4338 GCA_041665965.1 Candidatus Latescibacterota bacterium | reverse complement strand
CTGCTCCTCGATAACACTCATCTTATTGATATTATTGGTGTATCGTTCAATTCTTATCTCAAAGTAAAACAGAAAGAGCTTCAACTCTCTTTATTTTAGCAAATTTTAACCGGACAGTTATGTTCTAATGATTTAAGTTTATTTCCAGAATTATATTTCGGATTCTGGAAAGGATAATAAAACTGTTCTTTGATTGTTTCCCGCTCTTCCGAAAATAGTATTCCGTATACTCTATTTTACCACTTTCCGTTGATAAAAGCAAGGAAAGACAACTTTTCTCCTGTCTTATCCTCTCTCTTTCCTCACCAGGTCTTCCCATGTTTCACGTTCGGTGATCAGTTTCTTCCGGTTGCCGCTGACCATGATTTCCGCCGCGCGCGGGCGGGAATTGTAGTTCGAGGACATGGACATCCCGTACGCTCCCGCGCCCATGACAGCGAGAATATCGCCCTCTTCGGGCAGTGACATTTCACGGTCCCTGGCAATGAAATCGCCGGATTCGCAGATAGGGCCGACAACATCAGCTATCTGAAGCGGCGTTCTCCGTTCATAAACAGGCAGGATAGTATGATAAGACCCATAGAGTGAAGGCCTGGCAAGATCGTTCATACCGGCGTCAACGATGACAAAGGTTTTCTCGCCATTGGTCTTGACATACAACACCCGTGTGAGAAGCGCTCCGGCGTTGCCCACAAGAGACCTTCCCGGTTCCAGGATAAGGGTGCATCCTGATTTTCTGACCGAGGGGATCACCATCAGCGCCCATTCTGACGGATCGGGCGGAGTTTCGGTATTGTAACGGATGCCCAGCCCTCCGCCGATGTCGATGTATTTGAGAGAGATTCCCCTGTTCTTTATCTCTTCGATCAACGAGTTCAGTTTCTCCGCCGCCTCACGGTACGGGGTTACATCGAGAAGCTGGCTTCCGATATGCGCATCGATGCCGATTATATCGATATTGGACATGCCGGCTGCTTCCTGATAAACCCTGAGAGCCTCGTTATGAGGAATCCCGAACTTATTTTTTTTCAGCCCGGTAGATATATAGGGATGCGTTTTCGGGTCCACATCGGGGTTGATACGGAATGAAACAGGCGCCCTCATGTGCAATTCGCCGGCAATTCTGTTGATTGTCCGAAGCTCCGATTCCGATTCCACATTGAACATGAGAATGCCGTGTTTCAGAGCATATTCGATCTCCGCCTGCGTTTTTCCGACACCGGAATAAACGATCCGGTTGACCGGGATCCCCGCACGGAGCGCACGGTAGAGTTCCCCTCCCGAAACAACATCCGCTCCAAGACCGAGCTGGGCGATTTTCGCGAGAATACCTGCGCTGGAATTTGCTTTTACCGAGTAGCAGGTAAGGTGGTCAACGCTCTCGAAAGCACCCTCTATGGAATCGACCTGCCTTTCAAGGGTGGTTTGCGAATACACATAGGTCGGGGTGCCATACTCGCCTGCTATTTCAGATATGGGAACATCTTCGGCGAAAAGCTCCCTGTTTTTATAATTGAACAGATGCATGAAACCTCCTTATATCGTAACCTTTGCCAGACGGTCCACCGCTTCGGCCAGACGCTCTTTCGGGCTGGTCACGGTCATACGGATATACCCCTCCCCATGATCGCCGAATCCAACTCCCGGAGTTGTAACCACCGCGGCCTCTTTTATAAGACGGGCGGTGACATCGGTGGAGCTTGTTCCCTTCGGCAGGCGAATCCACACATAGAAAGAAGCCCTCGGTTTTTCCACATCCCATCCAAGAAGTTTGAGTCCTCCCACCAGCACATCATGCCGTTCCTGATAGATGCGGTTGTTCTCGGCGACACATTCCTGGCTCGATTCGAGAGCGGTTATTCCGGCATACTGGATCGGCTGGAAAACCCCGGAATCGAGATTCGTCTTGACCTTGCCAAGACCGCGGACAAGAGCAGAGTTTCCTATCGCTGCCGCAATCCTCCACCCGGTCATGTTGTAGGTCTTGGAGAGGCTGTAGAATTCGATTCCCACATCCATTGCGCCCGGAGTCTCCAGGAATGATTCCGCACGGTAGCCGTCGAAAGTCACATCCGCATAGGCAGCGTCATGGACGACAATGATATTGTATTCACGGGCGAAATCAACCACCTTCCGGAAAAAATCACCATTGCAGGTCGCCGCGGTCGGGTTGTTCGGATAGTTGAGGAACATCAGCTTTGCTTTTCTTGCCACATCCGCCGGGATTTTTTCAAGGTCGGGGATGAATCCGTTTTCCCCAAGGAGCGGCATGGAATAGGGCTCGCCGTCGGCAAGGATGGTGCCCGCGGCATATACCGGATACCCCGGATCGGGAACCAGCACAATATCCCCCGGATTGATGAACGCAAGCGGAAAATGCCCGATTCCTTCCTTGGAGCCGATCAGAGTTACAATTTCGCTGTCCGGATCGACCTTGACGCCCCTGGTTGTAAGGTAATATTTCGAAATGCTCTTCCGGAAATCGGTCATCCCCGTATACGACGGATATTGATGATTGGCCGGATCGAACGCAGTTTCGTTCAACCGCTCGATTATATGACGGGGAGTGGGGAGATCGGGATCTCCGACACCAAGGTTGATTACATCTTTCCCCGCCCGGAGCGCTTCCTGTTTCATCTCGTCGATTGCGGCGAAAAGATAGGGCGGAAGTTTGGCAATACGGTCTGCAAGTTTAATCTGTAACGGCATACTGTTCCCTTTCTCTGCTTATTAAAATACGATTTTCTTTTAAGTAAAAAAATAGTAAATCCGCTTTATCGGTCTTTCGTCATCAGTACCGGCACATCCCTGTCTGTCAACCACGGCTTTCCCTGATACGGATGATCTCGTGCTCTATGTATTTGAGGCTGATAAACACCAGATTATGATTCCTTGTCCATGCGGAGACTGTTCCGCCTTCGCCGGACAACTGGCCGGTAAGCACTTCGCTTCTGTCACGGACTACGGTAATGGATTTCCGGGTCAAATCGCCGGCGATCGACGGGTGACGGTATGTTTCGCAGCCCTCGACCGCCCTGCCGCCGTTAAAGGTCAGAAGACGAACGGCCACTCCTCGTTTTACCGCGCGCTTTATTTCGCTTTCGAGCCGTGCAATTTCCTCACCCCAGAGCGCCAGCGCCAGTTCACTTTTCGCGTCTTCGATCATCTCGATGGATTTGGCGATGATCTCATCATACCCCCGGACATTGAATATATAATCGACCCGGTCGGTATTTTTTTCCTCTTTGAACAGATTTCCCAGCTTCTCCAGAGACGACCGAAACTCTTTCGAGAGACGCCGCACCAGTTCTTCGGGCGGGAGGGGTGCATATTTCACCGGGTTCTCTTCGACCGGAACAAGAAGCCCTTTCCGCTTGAGACGCTCGATGCACTCGTATACCTTGGAACGCGGTATTCCCGATTTCCCGGAAAGCTCATATCCGGTCAGCGGGTTCTCCAGGACAAGCGCAGCGTATGCCCGTGATTCGTACAGGGAAAACCCCAGGCTTGCCATTATGGATTCAATTTGATCTGTCTGCATTGGTAACCACCTCGGTGGTTAATATACAAAAAGAACACGGTTTGTCAAAACGATTTTTATTTATGTCTTTATGCTTGTTTAAACTACAGCCCCCTAAATCCCCCAATGGGGGACTTAACAGAATGTAAGACAACAAATAAGTAGATGATGTCGATTTTAGAAACCAACATGGTTGATCCTTATCCGCCGAGAGTCCCCCTCCGGGGGATTTAGGGACTGCCTTCCAATCTGCATATATCGTCAGGCTTTTCCCTCACTATCAAATCATTTGAAAATCTTCCTTTCTTTTTCCATTAGAAAATAGTATATTACTAATCTTTCCCCGATAACGACAAAGAAGGAGTTGCCATAGATATGATAAAAACACGAGAGAACATCCGCAACATTGCCATCATCGCTCATGTGGATCACGGAAAGACCACGCTTGTGGACGCCCTGCTCCGTCAGTCAGGCGCTTTCCGCTCCCACGAGCATGTAATCGAGCGCGCGATGGACAGCATGGATCTGGAGCGTGAGCGCGGCATCACCATCATGGCAAAGAACACCGCCGTTGCATTCCGCGACATCATCATCAATATCGTGGACACCCCCGGGCACGCCGATTTCGGAGGCGAGGTTCAGCGCGTTCTGAAAATGGTGGACGGCTGTCTGCTCCTTGTTGACGCCGCCGAGGGGCCGCTTCCCCAGACACGGTATGTTCTCTCCAACGCCCTTCAGAACGGGCTTTCCCCCATCGTTGTCATCAACAAGATCGACCGTCCGGACTCGCGGATAAGCGAGGTTTTGGATGAGGTGTT
>JBAYHX010000307.1:0-4345 GCA_041665965.1 Candidatus Latescibacterota bacterium | reverse complement strand
GCCCCCTAACCCTCAATCCCTTTCCCCCAAAGGGGGCAAGGGAAGTTGTTGCTCCACAGTGTGTTCCTGCCCCCTCCGGGGGAAGGATGTCCGGAGGACAGAAAAGGGGCTGCCTTCAAAAAAGACTTTTGCAAAAGGCTCTAATGATAAGGTTAATCTTATAATCCCATGAATCAAGGTTCAGACAATTACAACGGAGGAATTCAATGAGTTTCAAATTCAATGAGATGCGGAGAAAACTGTTCACATGTGGTGTGCCTCTTTTAGGAGCGGCGGCTGGCGGAGCTTTCCTTTCTTCGGGGTGTGAGATTCAGAAGAAAAGTAAACCGGCCGGAAATATTTCCTTGCCATCTGGTGGTATATATGCAAAATATAACGATAAGCTGCCAAAGTTGTTCACCGCGGTGCTTCAGGATGTTATGGACGTGATGAATGTCCGTGATCAATGCATGGATCCCCAAATCCGTCCTCTTCTGCCGGGTATGCGCACATGGGGAGAGGCGATCACCATCTATCTGGAAGCGGTAAATGAGGTTCCGAAAGAGCCTTTCCAGATGGAAATGGAGCTTATAGACAACTCGAAGCCGGGCCAGATCATTATCGCTCAGGCCGACGCCCCCAAACTCTCTGCTTTCTGGGGTGGACTCCTCACCAATGCTGCTGCCGGTCACAAGGTCGCCGGAGTGATTACCGATGGAGGAGTGCGGGATTACGATGAAATTCTGGAACTCAACTTCCCGGCTTTCTGCGCAGGACTTACCCCCTATGATTCCCTTGGCCGTATGGATGGCAAAAAGAAGAACGTTCCGATTGTCTGCGGCGGAGTGAAAGTGGCTCCCGGCGATCTGATATTTGCAGATGTGGTCGGAGTCGTTGTCGTTCCTCAGGACATTGTTGATCAGGTTATCGCAAAAGCCTGGGAGAAAGTCCAGGGCGAGAGCACTGTCCGCGAGGAATTACGTTCCGGCGCAGGTGTAGAAAAAACATTCAAGAAGTACCATGTCCTTTAAGAAAGTTATAAAAAAAGCCTAAATGTTTATTGTTTTCTTTCCAGCCGAAACTTACCCCCTGCCCCCCTCTCTCCATACAATAGAGGGGGAACTACTATGCTCGCAACGAGTTATCTTCTCTCTATTATTGAGAAGAGACCAAGCTGTGAGTTTCGAAGAAGTGGGATTTTCATTCAGTGAAGTGTTTTTACAGACTTTCAAAATGTTTATGATAAACTGATAGATAGCGGAGGTTGCCGTGTCACAGAATACGAGGAGAAGGTTCCTTAAAACCGCCGGTTGCGGTGCTGTTGCAGCGGGAGTAGCAATGATACCCGGTTCGGGCCGGTCTGCAACACTGCCGAAGAAAAGAATCATGGTGGGAGGTTTCAGCCATGAAACGAACACATTCAATCCCCGTAAAACCACCCTTGAGATTTTCAAAAAAAGTATGAGCCTCGGCCCGGATGTTCTCAAAAGAGGCGGCGGGATGGTTCACGGTATCGTTGGAGACAGCATCGGCGGGTTTATCGATGTGATGGAGATGTACGATATAGAACTCATAGGCTCGATCCGGGCCGGAGAAGGGCAGGGGATTGTGACCGGCGAAGCATTCGATTACATCACCGGAGCCATGCTCGACACGCTGGACAAGAATCAGGTGGATGCGGTTTATCTCAGCCTGCACGGCGGTGGGGTTGCGGAAGGCCATCCGGACCTTGAGGGTGATACGCTTGCGCTGATCCGTAAGAAAGTCGGCCCGGATGTACCGATCATGTTTACCATGGATCTTCATTGCAAACCAACGAAACAGATGGCAGAAGTGGCGGACGCTGCGAGTGTTTTTCGTACCTATCCCCATGCCGATGCGTTCGAGGTCGGGAAAGAAATCGCCGATATCATGCTCGGAACCCTGTTCGGCAAAATCAAGCCAGTTATTGCTGTCCGGAAACTGCCTCTCATGATAGGGCCGCCTTTGAACGTTGTCACCGCAGATATGCCCATTAAACTTGTCTATGATAAGGCGAAGATGATGGAGCGTACCATTTCCGGAGTGCTCACCGTTTGCCCCGGCCACGGGTTCATGCAGCAGGATGTCCCCACCCAGGGCGCCGGCGTTATTGTCACCGTAGACCGTGACCGTGCGCTTGCACAGAAGCTGGCAGATGAACTTGGCGACCTCTTCTTTTCCTATCGCAAGGATTACTGGGTGCACCTGCCCTATCCTGACGAAACAATCCGTCAGGCGCTGGCGCTGAACCGCAAAACGGGGAAGCCGGTGGCGATTGCCGACGGCGGCGATAACATGGGCGCGGGGACTCCCGGAGACGGCACAGCGCTTCTTGTCCAGATACTCAAGCAGGGGGTAAAGAATGCCTTTGTCCAGATATGGGATCCGGAATCTGCAAAGAAAGCAGCCCTTTCAGGTGTAGGAGCAACAGTGACTCTCGATGTGGGCGGTAAAACCGATACCCTTTATGGCCCGCCGGTTCAAATAAAGGGGAAGGTAGTCGCGGTATCCAATTTTTCCGGTAAAGACAGCCCCGCTGTAAAAATTGAGACAAATGGCATCACCATCCTTGTCAATACAGACCAGATAGGTCCGAATGACCAGAAAAATCTTAGAGCTGTCGGCATCGATCCATCGAAATATACGATGTCGGTCTGCAAGGGCGGGTTCGCTTTCCGTCCGCAGTATCCGAACACTATCTACGAGTACATATTGAGCAATACTCCCGGATATTCTTCGGTTGATCTGAAGACATTCAAGTTCACACAGATTCCACGCCCGATTTACCCTCTTGATGATATCTGAGAAAGGGCATTATATTCCGTTTAAGAATAATACTGTTCACTTAAGGCTGGTTTCGACAGGCTCAACCAGCGGGCACTGAGCTTGTCGAAGTGCAGTTCGGGTTAAGTGAACAGTATTTCGTTTAAGGAGCAGATTTTTTTTATGGAACGTTTAAAGAATATCTCGTGTGCTGTTTGCATGATGTTGTTTTTCTGCCTGCTCTCTTTTCCGTCAGAGGGTCAGGCTGAGAAACAGAGTAACAGCGCCGATGTATCTGATACGGGCATTACCCCCAGCATTACATCCGGCGAGTTGAAAAAACTGAAAGACATCCCTGAAGTTCAGATCGCTCCCGGAGTCACGGGGCGGATATTCTGGAGTAAGGGAGTGCTTGTAAACCGGATGATCCTTGATCCCGGTGCGCAAATTCCCCGGGAGACCTTTTCCGGCGAGAGAATCATGGTAGTTATGAAAGGATCGGTGGAGCAGTTGATAAATGGTGCATTTGTCTCCATGACCGCGATCAAATATCAAACAATGACTCCCCTGTCAGGCAACCGTGAGCGGAACAACCTTGTGTATCTGGCAAAAGACACTCCTCACGCTCTCAAAGCAGGAGAAGACGGCGCGGAAATTATTGAGGTATACTCCCCGGTACGCCTCGATTATTTAAAAAAGGCCGGCGTGCAAAATCTCCCTGACGGAGTTTCCGATGGGAAATTCAACCTCGCCTCTTCGATAAAGCCGGGCAAAGTATACAATCTGCACGATATCCAGTTCACTCAGCTTGACAAAGGAGCTTTCTCCCGGTTGATATGGGGTAAGAATGCTCAATTAGGGTTCATGAGCATGCAGCCCGGTTATGGTCTGACTTCCAGGGGTATGCCGGAAGAAGAATTGATGATCGTCCTTCGGGGAACGATGAATAAGAAAATCGGGAACCGTACCATTCCCATCGAGAAAGGTGATATTCTCCTTCTGCCTCCCAATACAGAGCAGGGGGGTAATGCGGGCGATTATGGATGCGATGTTCTGGAAGTTTTCCAGCCGGTTCGGTCCAAGTATGTGGACATGAGGAACAAAAAGCTTGCGGCCTACCGTGCCATCGTTCCGGAAGAAGCTGAAATCGAGCTTGTGGCGGACGGTGCAAAGCAGGGGCCGGGATTGATCTATTGTGAAGGTCCGTCATGGATAAACGGAAAGCTCTATTTCTCCAGCATGGGATATGATGAGAGATGGACAGGCGATCCGTCTGTGAGCACAACAGTGGAAATGGATCCTGACGGCGCATACCGTTATATTTCCAAGGGGATTGAAACGAACGGAACTTTTCCCCTTCATAACGGCAATCTTGCAGTTTGCGATACATTTGGACATCGGGTGATCGAAATGACCACGAAAGGCGAAATTGTACGAACCATCGCCGACAAATGGGATGGGAAACGACTCGACGGGCCGAATGATATCACTGTCGACAAAAAGGGAGGGATTTATTTTACCGACCCCCAGATTCTGCCTTCGCCTTTCATGCAGCCCGGAAAAAGTGTATTCTATGTCACTC
>JBAYHX010000306.1:0-4350 GCA_041665965.1 Candidatus Latescibacterota bacterium | reverse complement strand
CACGATTTTTCTCAGGTTTTTCGGAGAAGTATCACGTTCCAGAGCAAGCCAGACAATATCACGGACCTGTTCGGTGGTCAGGCGATCCCCGAGAGGAGAAGGATTGCGAAGCTGCGGGTCATTGGAACCGCACAAGCTTACCAGGGATTTATCCCCTTTGGTATCGGCCTGAGCTGCAGACCCTTCTTTTGGCTGTACAACTTGGGCAAATTGCGTTCCGGCAAGCAGAGACCCTGCGGCTCCCGTCCTCCGGATAAACTCCCTTCTTTTCATTCCGAACTCCCTGTTTATTGCAGATTACATTGGTCATCACGGCTTGGAAGCATGTTGTAGCTGATTTCGTGCGCACATGCTTCAACTATTGATAACTTTTGATAGTTGAAAGTAAGAAATTACCGGGATTTGTCAAGACATTCCTTGTTATAATTTCGATTACGGCAGATTTATTTTTTTATAAATATATATAGTGTTGCCGCTGAAAGGGAAAAAGAACAAAGTAAAAAAATCTGTTATAATCCTGAAAAAAACTCCTTGACAAGATCGTATTTTAACTGTACTATTAAGATAGAACACTAATACAGTTTTCCATCAACCTTTTTTTGGTAACTATGACCCTTATAATCGATCCTAATCGACCCATATACCTTCAGATTATGGAGGAAATAAAGAAACGGGCTGTTCGCGGTCACTATCCGCCCGGTTCTCAACTTCCCTCTGTCCGTGAAATGGCTCAGGAGATGGGAGTGAACCCCAACACCATCGCCCGTGTGTATACAGAACTGGAGCGCGAGGGATTTGTTTTTACCCGACGGGGACAGGGTTCCTATATCACCGATAACGCCCGCCGTATCGAAAGGGAACGCGAAATTCTCACCGAAGCGGCGGTGAAACGATTTGTAGAAGAAATATCCGCTCTCGATCTTCAGAACAGCCACCGTCAGGAACTTATAGAGATGATAACAAAGAATCTTACACATAAAGAAAATAAATCCTGAAAAGAATCAGGGATGACGAAGGCATCGTATTTCGGCAGCTATTCAAATAACTCAGGGGGAAATATGCTTGTGGAGGCAAGGGATGTAGCAAAAAAATACCCGGGGAAATGGGCGCTCGATGGAGTAACGTTCAGCGCAGACCAGGGGAAAGTGCTCGGTGTGCTCGGAGAGAACGGTGCGGGGAAGAGCACGCTCTTCCGCATCATTTCCGGCATCACCCGTCCCACAAGGGGAACGGTTGCCATCGCCGGTATGCCGGTAAGCCTGGAAACGCGGAAGATCGTTGCATACCTGCCGGACATCAACCCTTTTTACGAGTGGATGCGGGTCATGGAGCAGATGGAATTCCTCGCCTCCTTTTATCCTGAATGGGATATGAACAAAACCAGCGAACTGCTCGCATTCCTCGATGTTTCCCCTAATGACCGCATCGGCGAACTCTCACGCGGGCAGCAGGCGAAACTCAAGATGGTGTACGCTTTCTCCTGGCCGAGCCGTCTGGTGCTCATGGATGAGCCGCTCGGAGGGATCGATCCGCCCACCCGCAAAAAAGTCATCTCCACTCTTTTCCACGAGTTCCGCTACGGCGAACAGGGCATCTTCATCTGCACCCATCTTGTGAGCGAGGTCGAGGAGTTCATCGAGGATGTGCTCTATATGAAAAAGGGGAAAATTGTCCTTTCCGACCAGGCTGACCTTCTGCGCGAGAAGAAGGGGAAATCGCTTACCGGGATTTTCGAGGAAATAGCGGAAGGAAGGATGAGGGATGAAGGGTGAAAAATATCCATATTTTTCTCATCGATAAAGGATTCTAAAAATAATAAGGAGAGGTCGTTATGTCACATTTCTGGAGACTGTATGCGCAGGAAATGCGAAATCTCGGAGTTCGTTATCTAATCTTTCTTATCGCATATTTTGCCATCAATGGAATAGTATATTTTACGCATATTGATAAGCGTATATTGAACATAACGTTAACCTCTTCGCTAATGCTGGTGATCATATTTATAATCCCACCGGTTCTGCTTGCTTTATCCTTTAGAAAAGATAAGGAACACCTGGCATTCTCGCTCCCCATGCGCCGTGCATCGATATTTCTTTCACGGTATCTTGCGGCGTTCACCATGCTGGTAGCTGCTTTTTTTGCTGCGGCTCTCTGGTCGATTTTCGTAATTGTTCCACTCAATTTGCATCAGATGGAACAATCGTACATAGGAGTCGGTCATACAGATTTTTTCCGTATGATTCCTTACTATAACGATTTCTGGGGATTTCTTCTGAATGAAAGCCATTATTTCTTATATACCAAAGTCTTACTGTTCTATTCCTTTGTCTTTTTGGGTATCGTTTCTCTCACCTGCTCACTCCGTTACATGTTCAGGCGGTTTAGTGAGTTCATGAGTAATCTTTCGGTTCTTATACTTTTTATCGCTCTCTACTGGATAGGATTGCACAATCCAATACCGATAGGCGTGGGTCATGAAAGTATGATAATCAGTTTGATCGCCGGACTGCTGTTTTTAGCCATAGGGCTTTTCCTGTTCGAGAAATACGGCGAATTGTGATATGATCGGGACATTTTTTTAAAAAAATAATTGGGAGGAAATATGCGCCAACATTTTATTTTGGCTGTAATCCTCTCTCTCGTGTGCATGTCCGGTGTTTCATGGGGAGAGGGAAAATGGACAAGTTATACCAATGGTAATGAGATCAAATGTCTTAAAGCGGAGGGTAATTTTATCTGGGTGGGAACGATGGGCGGGGTAGTCAAATGGGATACCGTAACCGGAACATATGTGAAATATACCACTGCCGACGGTCTGGCATGCAATGATGTTCGGGCTATAGCCATAGATAACAGGGGGAATAAATGGTTCGGAACAGGGGGAGGCGGAGTGTCACGGTTCGATGGCGTGTCATGGAAAACCTTTACGATAAAAGACGGTCTTTCAGATAAGAACGTCAACGGTATTGCCATCGATCTAAAAGGGGTCATGTGGTTCGGAACGGGAATAGGGGTGTCACGGTATGATGGCGCAGCATGGAAAACTTATAACATGAAACGGTATCGTAATACTACCGAAGATTGGGTTTTGAGCATTGCCATCGATAAGCGGGGAGTGATATGGTGCGGGACGTTTGGCGGGATTGTCTGTTTCAACGGGAAAAAATGGAAGACGGTGCGACCACCGGATAAATCCTCTACGGGAGGCACATATTTTGGGGCAGTATATTCCGTTATATGCGATAACAAGGGCGCAAAGTGGTTCAAAACCAACAATGGGATCACCCGATATAACGGTGTTACATGGAAAACCTATAAGCAAGGGGAAAGCCTTGCTACCGAATTTGTTTCTCCGATGTATGTCGACCAGGAAGGCGTTTTATGGTGCGGTGGCAGTGGTGCGCGAGTTTCAACGTTCGATGGTGCAGCATGGAAGACGATGAAGATACCCGGCATTCCTTCATATGATAATATAATTTCCATTGTCACCGATGCGCAGGGTGTCAGGTGGTTCGGCCAGCGGATTGGTGGATTGTCAAGCTTTGATGGCTCCACCTGGAAAAAATATAAAACAGATGACGTGCTTGCAATTAATAAGGTCACCTCCATCGCCACTGATTCCCAGGGTGTCAAATGGCTCGGAACACATTACGGCGTTTCCAGATTCGACGGGAATAGTTGGAAAACTTATACAAAAACAGAAGGGCTTGAAATAATATTTATCAGCTCATTATCCATGGATACCAAGGGCAATGTGTGGGCCAAGGGGTGGGGTGGTGTGTCTATGTTCGATGGCTCTTCCTGGAAAACGTACAAAAACTCCGAATTCTTGTCGCACAGCTTTTCTGACCCAGGCATCGTAGACACAGACGGAGCCCTATGGTTTGGAACAACGGAAGGCGCGGTGCGATTCGACGGCCCCACATGGAAAAGATATACGACGGCGGACGGTCTCGCGCATAATTTTGTCTGCTCCATCGCCATTGATCATCAGGGTGTAAAGTGGTTCGGAACAGCGGAAGGGGTCTCACGGTTCGACGGGACAAGATGGAAAACATATACAAAAAAGGATGGACTCGCGCATAATACTGTTGTTGCCATAGCCATCGACAAAAAAGGTGTAAAATGGTTCGGGACGCCAAAAGGAGTAACGAGTTTCGATGGCTCATCATGGAAAACTTATAGGAAAAAAAACGGCCTTGCAGATTATGGAGTCAGTTCTATTGCCATCGATGAAAAGGGAGTAAAATGGTTCGGGACTGACGAAGGCGGGGTATCCCGGTTCGATGGTAAATCCTGGAAAATATTCACGACAAAAGATGGTCTTGCAGGGAATAATGTCCATTCAAT
>JBAYHX010000305.1:0-4352 GCA_041665965.1 Candidatus Latescibacterota bacterium | reverse complement strand
GGCAGGAATCGACTGTGGAGCAATGACTTCCCTTGCCCCCTCCGGGGGAAAGGGACAGAGGGATAGGGGGCTGTAGTTAATAACTCGCCTTCTTCTTTACGTATAAAACGACTTTTGCAAAAGCCTCTACTGTTATAAAAATAATCCGGAACAATACCCGGTAGTGGAAAAAGTAATTTCATAATCAATCCTTTGGTCTTTTCCGGAACGGAAGTGTGAAGTCTGAAAAAGGCTTTAGGATATTTACGACAAGGAATTCCTGTGGCGGCAAAACTTAAAAAAAACCCACCAAAATCCCAGCCTGCTGTTAAAGAAGAAAAAGAACGATTTACCATAAAGAAACCTGCGCTCTGGGCAACAGGATTCTATGTTCTCCTCGCTTGTATTTTCACCTTTCCGCTGCTGTTCCGGATGAATAGTTCCGTGTATGGATTTTACGACCATGTTTCAACCGATCTTTTCGCTTCCCTGCACTATTATTTCTGGTGGATGAAAGAATCTCTCGGGGCGCTCAAGTCCTCTCCTTTTTTCAATCCGCTTTTCGCCGCGCCTTTTGGACAGCATATGAAATTTGCCAATTTCACCGGATTTGTCATGGCTCCCTTCTCCCTGCTTTTTGGATACCTGTTCAGCCATAATCTGACAATCCTGTTCAATCTGGTCATGTCGGGGCTGGGCATGTTCCTCGTCGTCCGTCATATCACAAAAAGCGCCGCGGCGGGTATGGTCGCAGGGATTGTCTTCGCATTTTGCCCGAACATGCTTGTACGGTCTTATACCACGTTCGACTCCACCCAGGTGCAGTGGATTCCTTTCTTCACGCTTTTTGTCCTCAAATTTGCGGAGAACCGGACATGGAAGAATGCTCTTTTTGCAGGATTGTTCCTTTCCTTTAACATCCTCTTTGCCATGCCGTATTATCTCGTCTACCTTCCGGTGCATACCACCTTTCTTCTTGCTGTTCTCGCGGGATGGAAGATATGGGGCGAAAAACGCGGATTCGGAGGATTCCTCAAAGATATCACCGCTCCTTCCGCGCTTAATGCCTGGGTGAAAACGGGAGTAACCTTTGCTCTTGTGGTGATTGTTTTCGGAGTGTACTACACCAAGGTTATCGGCGGCAGCGGAACGGTCGGCCAGACTCAGCTTCAACGGTCAACCACCGATCTTGAAAATCTTTCACTGAAACCTCTGGATTATTTCGTTCCGCACCCGAGAAGCGCATTTCTGAAAGGCAATTTCAAGGAAACATACTGGGATAAGGTTGACCGTCCCGAAAAGAATTCCGACAGCGATGTCGCCTATATCGGATATGCCGCATTTTTACTGGCGTTGATAGGGCTTTTCAAATCAAAGGGAGCGGCGCGATTGTTTTTCTTCGCCGGTTCGGCAGTGGCTTTTTGGGCGACTATGGGGCCATATCCATTGGGGTTACCTTCCCCTTCCGCATTCATCCATACCTATGCTCCATTTGCCAGACGGATACTCCTCTACAAGGTTTATGTTCAGTTCGGAATAGCGGGACTTGCGGGACTCGGGACAGTATATATTCTCGAACTTTTAAAGACACAGCGGAAGGGGATTGTTTTTCTCTCCATTTTGACGCTTGTCATGATGTTCGAATACACCCTTGTACCGCCTGCGCTTACGGTCAACCTCACGGTGAATCCGGAAGTGTACGAGCGGGTGAAAGATCTTCCCGCCACATCCAAAATTATCGAGGTTCCCGAACGCCGTGTCAACGGCAACCTATATCAAGGATACATCTATTATCAGACTATTCACGGCAAGGCTTTATTCAATCCTTACATGGATATATTTCAGCTCAAGGATGTCCCCGAACGCATACGGCCATTCTACCATCAGATGGAAGTCCCTGTCGAGGCAGGGGAATACTGTAACCTTGCCGCGCTCCGCTGGCTTGGGATCACGCATCTTATCTACCACTTCTATATTGGCACTACAACGGTGCAGTTCGCCTCCTTCCAGGCGGGCAACCTTGCCTCCGGCAGTGTCGACGGATTGAAACGCATCTACCAGTGTGACCGTGATCCGCGGACGGGTCCTTATCCAGGTCCTTTCGATTATACATTCGCCGATCTCTTTGAAATTACTGCCGATCCCTGTCCGGTGGCGGTTACGTTCGATTATCACAGCCCATTTGCCTCCTCTGCGGTTCCGGGTGATTTTCCAACCCGTTTCGGATACGCTTCGGCTCTTCTGGACAGCTCTGCAGCCTTTTACTTTCCTTTTGAAGAAAAACGTGCGGTAAACCGTATCATGCGGAGCAAAGGTCTGGTTACCGCCGTCAATCTTTCCGACAAACCGGTAGAGTTCGCGGTATCATTTCTCGGTTCTGCCTCGGAAAGTCGTACCATCGAGGTGCAGGGTGAAAATGGTCGGATATTGGGAAAATTCACTCTGGGACCTGAACCGGTTCTCTGCATGGTTACCGGATTTTCTCTTCAGGGAGCGGGAAAGTCGGAAATCCATATTGTCTCTTCCGGATTGCCGTATAACTATCCCCTGGATATAGGTGGCGGAAGGCTGGTTAATCTTCCTGCTCAGGCGACACTCAGCGATTTCAGAGTGACGATGAAAAAGAAATAAACAGAAATAATAAAAAGGAGCAAATCATGAGCGCCGACATTTATTTTTATTCCGGAACCGGGAATTCTCTCTGGGCAGCGCGGCGTTTGGCGGAAGAACTCGGCGATTCCGCTGTTCATCCGATAGCTAAAACGGGAAAGGGTTTGACCGATATTTCCGGAACGGTTATCGGTCTGGTCTTCCCGGTGCACATCTGGGGGGTTCCCAGAAGAGTGCTGCAATTTATCGATCTCCTTCCGGTTGATCCCTCGAAATACTATTTCGCTGTGGCGGTAAACGGCGGCCAGGTGGCTGCAACGCTCGTTCAGCTTAAAAAAGCAATGGCCAAACGAGGAATCACCCTTTCCGCCGGATACGATCTTGTAACACCGTCGAACTATATTCCCTGGGGCGGCCCGGGTCCGGAAGAAAAATGGAAAGCGAAAATCAGCCGGGCGGATGAGAAGATCAAACGAATCACGGTCGAGGTTTCCCAAAGAAAAGTATCGGCAGTCGAAAAAGGCCCCCTTTGGCAGAACATCCTTTTTTCGGGATTATACAAGATGTCGTTTTCCCATGTTGCGGAAATGGACAAGTCATTCCACACGGATGAGAAATGCAATTCCTGCGGCGTGTGTGAAAAAATCTGTCCTGCTGAAAATATCGATATGACAGGCGGCAGGCCGGTCTGGAAACACAGGTGCGAACAATGCCTCGCATGTATCCAGTGGTGCCCTCGCGAAGCGATTCAATATGGAAAAAAAACTCATTTGTATAAGCGGTACCATCATCCGGATGTTACTCTCAGCCAGATGCTTGCCTGCGCTCCCGGTTCGGGGAAGCAACCGGAATAATCAAAGCAGAAAAAGTTACTTTATAAAAGCCTTATGGAAACATTAGAGGAGATAACTCGTTACGAGCCTTATGGTTCCCCTCTATAGTATAGAGAAGGGTTAGGGGGTGAGTTTCCTCGATGAAATCCTTTGCATGTTATATCGTTCACTTTTTCATTCGAGTAAGAACCGTTTTTGTAACTATGTTTTAGCCGGAGGCGTCATGAGGAAAATTTTGAATTTGGGCACAATTTTTCTGTTTATTCTGGGAATACCCCTTTTTGCATTCGGCGCTCCTGTCCAGACCACCTGGGGCGGCGGCGCAGAGAAAATCTATGATACGGGATTCGTGAACTTGGTCATGAAGCATCAGGGCGGCGGAGTCAGCCTGTTCAATATGGTTCTGATCGAAAACGACGCCCCCGGCTCCGGTTACAGCGAGAAAGGCGAGGATTCCGACGTTGTCTGGGGGAAAAACCAGGCGAGAAAGATTCTTAACCTTGACGATCCCCGCGCCGAAAAAGCCTGGTTTGTGGCGTTGTTTGAGCGCGAGGCCTGGTTCCTGCCCGCAGACCAGAAATTAAAAAAGAAACCTCTCATGGTTACCATTAATGGGAATGCTGTAAAATATGACGACTGGGGGATAGACAAGAGCATAATCACCTACCGTTGGTTTGAATTTCCCGCAACATGGCTGAAAAAGGGGAAGAATGTCATCGAACTTGCCTGCCCGGATGCAGCTTCGAAAGATGAAGGATGGGAAATCTGGCTCGCTCGTGCGGATGAGTTCAAAGACGGCGGCGGCGATCCCGCACATGTGGGAGAGACTTCGTTCAAATCGTTCGACGGCGGCAAAACATGGAAGGAAAGCCCGTTCGGACCCGAACAGAAAGACCGCGCCGAATATACTATCCGGCTCAGCCTCGATCG
>JBAYHX010000304.1:0-4354 GCA_041665965.1 Candidatus Latescibacterota bacterium | reverse complement strand
GCCCGGAGACAACATTCAGATAACCGCTGAACTGATCACTCCCATAGCCATGAACGAGGGGCTTAGGTTCGCTATCCGCGAAGGCGGTCGTACCATCGGCTCGGGTGTGGTCACTCAAATTGAAAAATAGGTAGGAGAGAATTTCGTGGCAGGTCAAAAAATAAGAATAAAGCTTAAGGCCTATGACCATGCATCGCTGGATCGTTCGAGCGATGAGATTGTCAGGACGGCCAAGCGTACGGGCGCTCGTATTTCGGGACCGGTGCCTCTACCTACGAGAAGAACGATCTATACAGTTCTGAGAAGTCCCTTTATAGATAAGAAGTCACGGGAGCAGTTCGAGACCCGTATTCATAAGAGGCTGATAGATATTTACGATTCTAATCCTCAAACGGTTGATTCACTTATGAAACTCGACCTGCCGGCTGGTGTGGATATCGAGATCCAAGTTTGATAGAACAGGTGATAGAATGATTGGATTGATTGGTAAAAAAATTGGTATGACCCAGTTTTTCAAGGAAAACGGAGTTTTGTGTCCGGCAACGGCCATTGAAATTGGCCCCTGTCCCATTATCGCTGTAAAAAGCAGCGAGGGTAAGGATGGCTACAATTCTCTCAAACTCGGTTTCTCCGAGTCCGAGAAAATTTCGAAACCTGAAAAGGGTGTTTTCGCAAAGCTCAAACTACCCGGAATGAAAGTAATGAAAGAATTCCGTGTAGACAGCGTTGAAGAGTACCAGCCGGGAATGGTGATAAAAGCCGATTTGTTCAAAACCGGCGAAATAGTAATGGTCAAAGGAACGACAAAAGGTCGTGGATTTGCCGGAGTAGTAAAACGTCACGGTTTCAGCGGCGGCAAGGACACCCACGGTGTTCGCGCCGGACGGATTCCCGGTTCCATGGGCGGTTCCTCTGATCCTTCCAGAGTATTCAAGGGTAAGAAACTACCGGGCCACTACGGCAATGCGAACTTAACCGTTCGCGGGCTGGAAGTACTTTTGGTAGACCCTGAAAAGAATGTGATATTTTTAAAAGGCGCTGTACCCGGCGCAAGGAACGGTTTCGTTTTCGTAACCAAACAGGCTTGAGGAAGATGAAGAGAGAAACGGGGAGTGAATAAACATTCTCCATGCCTTAATCTTCAGCTTCATTTAGTATGAGGTAATGATGAAAACAGTTACAGTATACGCTAAAGATGGTAGTGAAAACGGAACAGTGGATCTGCCGGATGAAATATTCGGAATCGAACCTTCCGCAACCGCGATCTACCATGTAGTCAAGGCGCATCTTGCAAATCAACGTCAGGGCAACGCGTCCACCAAATCGAGAAGTGAGGTGGGTGTGACCAAATCAAAGCCGTGGCGTCAGAAAGGCACCGGTCGTGCTCGTGCCGGAAGCGCCAACTCTTCGATATGGGTTGGCGGTGGTATAGCATTCGGGCCGAAACCACGCAGTTACGATCAGCAGGTAAACCGTAAGGTCAAGCGTCTGGGGATCAAGAGCGCTTACAGTATCAAGGCTGCGGAAGACAAGATCAAAGTGGTGGAGGATTTTACCCTGAGCGAACCAAAAACAAAAGAAATGGTAAAAATGCTTCAGGCTTTGGGTCTGACAAAAGGGAAAGTGATTTTTCTGACCGGGGTTAAGGATGATATGCTTTTCCGCTCCTCCAGGAATATTCCAACTCTTTCCATGGTTGCAGCCGAGAATGCCCATACCTACCAAATCATGAACTCGGATGTGGTTCTCTTTACCCGAACAGCTGTTGACCGGGTGAAGGAGGTATTGTTGTAATGGAAAAGAATATTATCAGGAAACCGGTCATCACTGAAAAAGCGACGCATATGAAGGAAAAATCGAACAAGTATGTGTTCGAGGTAGAGAGAAACAGCAATAAGATAGAGATAAAGAAAGCGATCGAAGAGATTTTCAAGGTGACTGTGAAAGATGTCCATACCTATATAACACATGGGAAAATAAGAACTCGTGGCAGATTCAAAGGAAGAAGGCCGGACTGGAAACGCGCGGTGATTCTTCTCAAAGAAGGCGATTCCATAGAGTTCTTTGAAGGAATTTAGGAAAGGTAGGCCATGGCAGTAAGAACATATAAACCGGTTACGCCTACACGGCGGTTCATGACCACTTCGGATTTCAGTGATATTACCTGTACCAAACCGGAGAAGTCTCTCCTGGTGTCGCTGAAAAGCTGCGGCGGCCGGAATTCCAACGGACGGGTAACGGTTCGCAGACGCGGCGGCGGTCATAAGCAATTCTACCGGATCATCGATTTCAAACGTGATAAGATTGGTATCCCGGCAAATGTGGATTCCATCCAGTATGATCCGAATCGGTCTGCCCGCATTGCGCTTTTGGTTTACCGTGACGGCGAAAAGAGATACATTCTTGCGCCGGACGGATTGAATGTGGGTGATGTCCTTATGAGCGGACCGGAAGCGGAAATTCGTACCGGTAATACGCTTCCCCTCTTACGTATCCCCCTTGGCAGTATGGTGCACGCCATCGAGATGAAACCTGGAAAGGGTGCTCAGATAGCTCGCAGCGCCGGAACAGGATGCCAGATTATGGCCCGTGAGAGCGGAATGGTCACCATAAAAATGCCTTCTTCCGAATTGCGCTTATTCCGTGTGGATTGTATGGCGACAATCGGGCAGGTCGGGAATCTTGAACATTCCAACGAAGTTTGGGGAAAAGCCGGCAAATCAAGATGGATGGGACACCGTCCCAAAGTGCGTGGAGTTGTCATGAATCCGCACGACCATCCGCATGGTGGCGGCGAAGGAAGATCGTCGGGCGGCCGTCATCCGGTTACGCCGTGGGGTGTTCCGACCAAAGGTAAGAAGACCCGTAATCGGAAAAAGCAGTCAGGTAAGCTTATTCTGAAACGCAGGCAAAAGTAATAAAGTGATTTAAAGCCGTAAAGCGGATAATGGTTCACTTACGGTTGAACGATTCCATTATGGAGGATACATCATGGCGCGGTCGATAAAAAAGGGACCGTTTGTAGATGATCATTTACTGAAGAAAATACATGACCTGAACAAAAGAGGCGAAAAAAAGGTCATCAAAACATGGTCCAGGCGCTCGACCATAACTCCCGAGTTTATCGGCCACACCGTAGCGGTGCATAACGGAAACAAATTTGTGCCGGTTTATGTAACTGAGAATATGGTTGGGCACAAACTTGGTGAATTTGCTCCTACTCGTACCTATCGCGGTCACGCTGGCAGGATAGTTGAACGCGCCGTTTCTCTTAAATAACACTGTTGGATACTGAGGAATCAATCATGCAGGCTGTTGCAAAAGCGCGATATATAAAGGGTTCAGCCAGGAAAATGAGACAAGTCATGGACCTGGTGCGGGGAAAGAAGGTGGAGGAGGCGCTCAACATTCTCCGATTCACCCGCAAGAAAAGTGCCTCCGAGCTGGAAAAAGTTGTAAGAAGCGCGGTGGCGAATGCCCAGAATGTGCATGGTGACAAGATCCATGATCCAAGTGTTCTTACCATAAAGGAAGCCATGTGTGATGACGGTCCGATGATGAAACGGATTATGCCACGGGCATTGGGAAGAGCATATCGGATACGGAAGAGAACCTGTCATATGAAAATAGTGGTAGAGACCAAAGAATAAAGGGGGTTTTCAATTTGGGACAAAAAACAAATCCTGTAGGCTTCAGGCTGGGAATTTCGAAGACATGGGATTCGCGGTGGTTCAGTGAGCGGGATTTCAAAAAGAATCTCGAAGAAGATTTGATGCTGCGAAAGTATGTGGTAAAACGTCTGACACGCGCGGGAATTTCCAAAGTGGAGATTGAAAGACGAACCTCCAATCAAGTAACAGTGAATATACATACCGCACGCCCTGGAATCGTTATCGGCCGTAAAGGTATGGAGGTTGACAAACTGCGGGATGAGTTGAAGCTTCTGACCAAGAAGGATGTTTTTCTCAATATCATCGAGGTGAAGCACCCCGAACTTGAAGCCAAACTGGTTGCCGACAGTATCGCCCGTCAGCTCGAACAGCGTGTCAGTTTCCGCCGGGCAATGAAAAAGGCGGTGACTTCCGCTATGCGTCTTGGCGCCGAGGGTATACGTGTTGCATGTTCTGGAAGGCTTGGCGGGGCTGAAATGGCTCGTCGAGAGCGTTATCTGGTAGGGAGAGTACCGCTCCATACACTTAGGGCGGATATCGATTATGCAACTTCGACATCGTTTACCACCTATGGCACTATTGGTGTAAAAGTGTGGATATCGAAAGGCGAAGTGCTCGATTTGCAGGGAATTTCGAAATAAAAGGTCGGAAAGTCCGGGGTTGGAATCATCATTATAACCTGG
>JBAYHX010000303.1:0-4356 GCA_041665965.1 Candidatus Latescibacterota bacterium | reverse complement strand
GTTCTTGGCTGGATAGGGGTATATCTTTTTTCTTCAGTACCTTTCATGATGATACAAAAGCTTACCTTTACCCAGGCAATCTTTGAAATTGTCAGCGCCTGGACAACCACCGGTCTTTCCGTGGTTGATGTATCCAAAGCATCTCATCTCATTCTCATCTGGCGAAGCATCATGCAGTTTGCCGGCGGCGCCGGGCTGGCCATCATCATGATCGCTTCCATCACCGGACTGAACGGTTCGGCTCTCTCGACCGCCGAGGGACGGAGCGACCAGCTTGTGCCGCATGTCCGGGAATCGGCAAAACTGGTGGTCGGTATCTACTGCGGTTATGCGGTTATCGGGATCATCGCCTACTGTCTTGCGGGGATGTCTGTTTTTGATTCGGTAAATCATTGTTTTACCGCGATTTCCACGGGCGGTTTTTCCACCGTGCCGGAGAGCATCGGCCATTGGGACTCAGCCGTCATCGAATCAGTGTCCATAGTACTAATGATTTTCGGCAATATAAATTTTCTCACCGTTTACATGCTCCTTCACGGGAAATATCAGGCGGTATTCCGGAACGGGGAATTGAGACTGAGCGCGGTTCTCATACCCGTTTCTTCGCTCCTTGTTTTTTTGCTGATATATCAGACTGCATATCCCGGGCTGGAAAAAAGCGTCCGTGCGGCGATCTTTGAGACCGTATCAGCTCTGACCACCACAGGATTTACCACCACAGATTACTATAAAGGCTGGCATCCCCTCGCTGTCACGATACTCACTGTTCTCATTCTTATCGGCGGAGGAACTTGTTCGACAGCCGGAGGACTGAAACAATATCGGCTATATTTGCTTTTCAAAACGATCATATGGGAAATCCGGCGCACTTTTCTGCCTCGGACAGCGGTTGTGGAGAATTCAGTCTGGCTTGGTGAGCAGGAAGAATTTGTGACCGATACCCGTATCCGGCAGGTCGCATCCTTTTTATTTTTCTACCTGGTTCTATTCGTTATTGGATCGGGAATCATTGCAGCGTACGGATATAAAATCGAATCTGCCATGTTCGAATTTGCATCAGCCCTTGCGACCACGGGACTTTCAGTGGGAGTCACTACAGCGTCTTCACCTCTGCCGGTGCTCTGGACGGAAATAGCCGGGATGTTTCTGGGAAGGTTTGAAATATTCATTATTTTTATCTGTTTTATAAAACTTTTCCGGGATTCAATCTCACTGGTCAAATAGAGAAAAAATCCTGAGATATATTCGTTTATACCCATTATTTTAAGAGTTACGCGTTATAATCGTTGTTTCCCATGACGGGGATAGGATGTTCAATAACGTTATACCCCTTGTGATACTGATAGTCTATGCTGTGCTCACTATTGGGGCGGCAAACATTCTGTTGACAAAAAAACTGGGTTCAGACCACTTTCTTGTTGCCGGAAGGGCGCTCCCTCTTGCGCTGGTGGTGGCAGTTGTGCTTGGCGACTGGGTCGGCGGCAACGCAACAATCGGTGTGAGCCAGAGAGGGTACACCGACGGATTGGTCGGTTCATGGTACACCATCTCTCTCGGCCTGTCAATGCTGGTGTTCGCTTTTACCATGTCCGCAAGGTTCCGTCGTCTGCGAGCGATAACGATCCCCGAAGTGATCGGGCGTCTCTTTGACCGCAAGACACGGCTTATGTCCGCCATTGTTATCGGGGTGGCCTATTTTATCGCAGGAATTACCCAGATAATTGCCGGCGGAGCGCTTATCTCGCCTTTGCTCGGAACTGATAAATGGGCTTCGGATTTGATTGCCGCCGTCATTTTCATGGCGATTATTGTTGTCGGAGGGCTCCGCTCGATAGCTCTGACCAATATCATTCAGATTTCGGTCATTTTTATAGGGATGTTTCTCAGCCTGTTTGCCGGTCTCGAACTGATCGGGGGGTCAGTGTCCGGCGGTTTCAGCAGGCTCTGGCACGAGCTTCCTTCCTCATACTGGAGTTTGTGGAAAGGCAATCCGCTCACTCTTTCCGGTGAAATAGCGGCAACGATACTGACTGTATTTGCCGGTCAGGCGGCCATATCGGGGATTTTTGCGGCAAAAGATGTAAAAGCCGCAGTTCGGGGCGCATGGATTGTGGGATTTCTCCTCATCCCGATAGGTTTCACGTTTGCTCTTCTGGGAATGTGCGCACGCGTCCATTTCGGAGATACTCTGCCGTATGGTTTATCAGCAGCGCCGGCGATGATGCTCGCCATTCATCCGGTACTGGCCGGGATTGCCCTCTGCGGACTTTTTGCGGCGATTGTATCCACAGGCCCGTTGTGTTTTTTAGCACCCACACAGATTTTGATCCGTGACATCTATTCGGTCTACATTGATCCTGACGCTTCCGACAGGATGAAACTCTATCTGAGCAGAATCCTTGCCATCGTCCTTCTTATCGGCGGCTGGATTCTGGGCGTCACGCTCACCGGGGTGCTCGAAATCACCTATTGGGGATTCGCTTTCAGAATAGGTATGGCGGTGATACTTCTCAGCCTGACCTATTTGGGAACCAGGTATGTTTCCGAGGATGGAGCATTCTGGGGGCTTATAGCCGGAGCGGTGATGTTCGCTTTCTGGTCTGCCGCCGGAAGCCCCTATGGTCTCCATGTGGCCATTCCGACCATGCTGACGATTCTTGCTGCAACCCTTATTATCTCGAAATTCAGAAAAAGAAAAAATGCGCTGAGCCCCGAAGTTCTGGAAGCCATGTATCCGCAAAAACAGGAACAACCGGATTAAGGAACAAATCTTAAAAATACTCCCAAACTGCCATGTGTCATTGTCAGAGGCGCATTCCATGAATATCTATGTAATTATCATACTTTTAGCTCTCCTGCTCGATTATTTTCTGAATCTTCTCGCCGATATTCTGAACCTTCGGAAATTGAGCGGCGAGATTCCTCCGGATTTCAGCGATGTCTATGACCGTGAAACCTATAGAAAGTCGCAGGAATATACCCGTGCTAAAACCAGGTTCGGAATATTCGTTTCAACGGTAAGCCTCGCCGCTCTTCTCGTTTTCTGGTTTTTCGGCGGATTCAACTGGCTGGATATTTTTGTCCGTTCGTGGCGTCTTAATCAAATTGTGACAGGCATCGTTTATATTGCGCTTCTTCTTTTGATAAAAGAACTGTTTTCTCTGCCTTTTTCGGCGGTCGATACATTTGTCATCGAGGAACGATTCGGATTCAACCGAACCAAGCCCGCCACCTTTTTTACCGACCTTCTCAAAGGACTGGCTCTCGCCATTCTGCTTGGAGGGCCGATCCTTGCCGTTGTGCTGGTGTTTTTCGAGAAAACCGGGGTTTACGCCTGGTTATACTGCTGGGTTATCTCGACAATTTTCACCCTTATTCTCCAGTTTATAGCCCCAACCTGGATCATGCCCTTATTTAACAAATTCAAGCCTCTGGAAGAAGGCGAACTTAAAAATGGCATTCTGGACTATGCAAAGTCTGTGGATTTTCCCCTGACAGGAGTCTTTGTTATGGACGGCTCCCGTCGCTCGAGTAAATCCAACGCCTTTTTTACCGGTTTCGGAAGAAACAAGCGGATTGCCCTTTTTGATACCCTTATCGCGAAACACTCCATACCGGAGTTGATCGCAATCCTTGCGCATGAAATCGGGCACTATAAGAAAAAGCATGTCATCCAGGGCATGATCATCAGCATCTTTCATGCCGGTTTCGTGTTTTTTCTCCTCTCTCTGTTTCTCGGAAACCAGACGCTTTTTCAGGCTTTCTTGATGGCTCATGTTTCGGTATATGCGGGATTGATATTTTTCGGGCTGCTCTATACGCCGGTCGAACTTATCCTTTCGCTTCTTTTAAACCTTCTTTCACGTCACAACGAGTATGAAGCCGACCGTTTCGCCGTTCGAACGATTCCCTTTCCTTCTGCACTGATAACCGCACTGAAAAATCTGGCGGCCCATAATCTTACCAATCTCTCCCCGCATCCGTTCCATGTGTTTCTGAACTATTCGCATCCGCCTCTCCCGGAAAGAATAGGAGCGATTGAAAAAAGGTTGAAGAATGAAGGATGAAGAATAATTCTTCAGTCGTTTTATAATATTTGCTTTTAATCACATCTGTCCGGTTAAAATTCAGATTGAATAGCATAAAACATTGAAAAAACTATATAAAAGATGAATATATTCTGTTCTCGATACATTTTCTCTTCCGTTCACAAAAGCCCTCTATCGGCGCTATCGCGCCACTTTCCCCCTGAAGGGGGAAAGTTATTATGATGCAGACGGTTATGTCCTGCCCCCCAATGGGGGGAAGGATGTCACAAAGTGACAGGAAGGGGGCTGACTGAAAAATTAACCGGAC
>JBAYHX010000302.1:0-4362 GCA_041665965.1 Candidatus Latescibacterota bacterium | reverse complement strand
GGCGAGCCAAAGCAGCAGATGTTAGACATGATAAAGATCACCACACCGATTCTCCCGGCAGAAAAGCCGCGGTATCTGATGGGGGTGGGGTATCCCGATGATATAATCGAGGCTGTTTCGAGGGGGGTCGATATGTTCGACTGTGTCATGCCCACACGGAACGCCCGTAACGGCTCGGTATTCACCCGTAACGGCAAGGTGATCCTGAACAAGGCATATCAGGCGAAAGAATTCATTCCCATCGACCCGGAATGCGGGTGTCCGTCATGCAGGAATTACACGCGCGCCTATATCCGGCACCTTTTTCAAACCGGGGAGATACTTGCGCCGCGCCTGGCGACTCTTCACAGTATCTATTTTTACCTTGAAACCATGCGTGAAATGAGAAAAGCGATAATTGAAGACAGATTTCCACTCTGGCGGGAAACATTTCTCCGCCGTTACCAAAGCGAGGAACCCACTCTATGAATTTTGAAATTATTTCGACCGCGTTCGCTCAGTCGACAAACCATGCATCAGGTTCGCCCTCATCGGCGCCGCTCTGGCCGATGTTCATTGTCATTTTTGCGATATTCTATTTCTTTCTCATCAGACCCCAGCGCAAGAAACAGAAAGAATCTCAGTCCATGCTCGATTCCCTGGCAAAGGGCGACCGCATAATTACCATCGGCGGAATGTTCGGAACCATTCTCTCCATCAAGAAAAAGGGAGATGCGGTTTCGCCGGAAGATATCATAGTGATAAAAGTGGCTGAGAATACAAAGCTCGAAATGTTACGGTCCAGCATCGGAAGAGTGCTTGAAAAAGAAGGCGAGGTTGGTAAGGAATAATGGCTTCTCCAAATTTTAAACTCCGCTTCTTTGGCGATCCGATTCTCCGGAAGTCAACGGAAAAAGTAACTGTATTTGACCCGGAACTGAAAGATTTTGTCGATGCCATGAGCGATGCCCTGTACGAGGAGAACGGCCTCGGCCTTGCCGCTCCGCAGGTTGGGGATACCCGAAAAATCGTGATTATCGACCTTTCGTTCGGTGAAGAGGTGGAAAATACCCTTCCTCTCATCAATCCTGAATTTCTTTCCCGGGAAGGCGAATGTGTCATGGAGGAGGGTTGCCTCTCCATCCCGGGAATTTTTGAGGGCGTATCGAGACCGGAAAAAATTCGGGTCCGTTACCAGGACATCACCGGAGCTACCTATGAGATAGAGGCCGATGGGCTTTTGGCGAGAATCATCCAGCATGAAATGGATCATCTCGAGGGAATCCTTTTTATAGACCATCTCAGTTCGGTAAAAAAACTGCTTCTGACCAAAGCACTCCGTGAAATATCGGAAGAAAACGGCGATGTCTGATGCGCATCGTGTTCATGGGAACTTCGGATTTTGCGGCGCCGAGCCTGAAAGTCCTGGCCCGCTGCCATGATGTCGTTTTAGCGGTAACCCGCTGTGATTCCTGCAGGGGAAGGGGGCTTCATTCCGCCCCTACACCGTTGAAAACCGCTGCTCTCGAATTGGGCATCCCTGTCCTCGAACCGCTAAAACTTGACGAACCGGGATTCATTTCAAATCTTTTAGAAACCGGAGCCGATCTTTTTTTTGTGGTGGCATTCAGAATCCTGCCCCGTGCGGTGTTCTCCATTCCGCCGCAGGGGACAGTCAACCTGCACAGTTCCCTGCTGCCGGACTACCGCGGCGCGGCTCCCATAAATCGTGCGGTCATCAACGGAGATACGGAAACAGGCGTTACCACGTTCTATATCGACGACAAGGTGGACACCGGGGACATAATCCTCACCGAGCGCATCCCTATCGGCCCGGAAGAAACCGCGGGAGAACTTGCAGCCCGCATGTGTAAAACCGGCGCGGAACTCGCGCTCAGAACGGTGGAGCTTATCGCCGAAGGAAAAGCCCCGCGGATTCCTCAACCGATGCGGGGAGGAAGGCCTGCGCCGAAACTGTCCCGTCAGGATGGCCTTATCGACTGGTCGAACGATGCCCGGAGCATCCATAATCAGGTGCGCGGTATGAATCCCTGCCCGGGTGCATATACTCTCTGGTCGGGGGGAAACCTGAAAATCCATCGTACGCGGCTGGCTGATGAGAATTCTCCGGGAACACCGGGGCTTGTAGCCGAAGCATCGCCCCGTGAGGGTCTGGTGGTATCCTGCGGAAGGGGAAAGCTCCGGCTTTTAGAAGTTCAGCCCCCCGGAAAAAAAGTTATGGACAGTGCAGCGTTTGTCCGGGGATATCGTATCGAGACAGACAAACTTATATGAAGGAACTTTTTAAGGGCAGAAAAGTTTAATTCTCTGGTATACCTCACCCCCTTTCCCCCTCTCCTATTCAGGAGAGGAGGTACCTCACTTCCGGTATGATCTTTTACCCTCTCCTCCATGGGAGAGGGTGGCCGAAAGCCGGGTGAGGTTTCAGTACGTGTATAATCGTTTTATTTAACAATAAATTATGGAGGTGGTTGTATGTTCTTTTGGGACAACACGATGCTTCTTATGATTCCGGGGCTTATTCTCACTCTCTGGGCGCAGGCGAAAGTATCCTCTGCGTATAAAAAGTACAGCCAGGTACGGTCGCGTTCAGGAGTCACCGGCGCGCAGGTTGCAAGGGACATATTGAATCGCAGCGGGCTGTCGAAAGTTACTGTCGAGCCTGTAAAGGGCGAGCTCACCGACCACTATGACCCAAGCGCGGGAGTCCTGCGTCTTTCCGAGGGTGTATATGGTTCGCAGAGCATTGCGGCGCTGGGTATTGCCGCGCATGAAGCCGGCCATGCCATCCAGCACGGGGAGAAGTATCCGGCGCTCGTTCTCAGAACAGCGGTTGCTCCTGCCGCCGCCACCGGTTCACAGCTCGGTATCTGGCTTTTCATGATCGGTATGTTCATTCCCATGTTCGCTCATGGTATGAATCTGAACTGGCTGCTTGATCTGGGCATCTATCTTTTTTCCGTTGCAGTAGTATTTACTATCGTTACACTTCCCGTTGAGTTCAATGCATCGAGTCGTGCTCTGGTAATTCTGGAAAAGGGCGGTTATCTTACTGCGGATGAAATCCCCGAAGCACGGGCTGTTCTGAGAGCCGCCGCCTGGACTTATGTTGCGGCAGCCACAACTGCGATTCTCACTCTCCTCCGGTTAATTATCCTCCGTAACCAGAGAGACTGACCAATACATGTGCGGAATATTCGGATATGTGGGGAAAGGGATCACGCCCGGTCTTTTGATCGACGGCATCCGCAGGCTGGACTACCGCGGCTATGATTCCTGGGGTATTGCACTCGAGGGCGAGGGGGAACTTTATTTTCACAAGGAAGACGGGAGAATCTCCGAAGCGTTTCTGGAAGATTTCCCCAAAAACAACTTCAAAAGCGGCATCGCTCACACCCGCTGGGCAACTCATGGTGGTCCAACCGCCGAAAATGCCCATCCTCATTTCGACTGCTCCTTTTCCCTCGCTCTGGTGCACAATGGCATTATCGAAAACTACAAATCCCTGAAACAGAAACTTCAGGCGCGCGGGCATACATTCCGAAGCGAGACAGACACGGAAGTCGTTGTGCACCTGATAGAAGAACTCCGCAATGACGGTATCGATCTGCGGGTTGCTTTCCTTGAAGCGCTGAAAAGCATCGAAGGGACTTACGGCATTGCGCTCATCTCCAGGGACAATCCCGGTGAAATTCTTTTGGGAAAACGGGGCAGCCCCATGGTCATCGGACGCGGGGTCGATTTCAATATAGTTGCGAGCGATGCATCGGCAATAATTCCCTATACCCGCTCCGTGATCTATCTGGACGACAATGAATGCGCAGTCCTCCGGGAAGACGGTATCGAGTGTTTTCGGCTGGACGAAACTCCCACAATAAAAGAAGTGGAACAGATTACTTTCGATCTCAAATCCGTTGAACTGGGAGGATTCACCCATTTCATGGAAAAGGAGATCCATGAACAGCCGCAGACTGTGCTGGACGCAATGCGCGGCCGAATCCGTCAGAATGAAGGGACAATTTGCCTCGGGGGAATAGACGAGAGCCTTCTGCTTAAAGCAAAGCGGATAAAGATCATTGCCTGCGGCACAAGCTGGCATGCGGGATTGATCGGAAAATATATGTTCGAGAGCATGGCGCGTATTCCGACCGAGGTCTGTTACGCCGCCGAGTTCCGGTATGCCAATCCGGTTATCGAGCAGGGAGAACTTGTCATCGCCATCAGCCAGTCGGGAGAGACTGCCGACACGCTCGCCGCGATCCGCGAGGCGAAACGGCTCGGCGCACAAGTCATCGGCGTCGTGAACGTGGTGGGCAGCTCAATTCCCCGCGAATGCGGCCAAGGCGTGTTCCTGCACGCCGG
>JBAYHX010000301.1:0-4379 GCA_041665965.1 Candidatus Latescibacterota bacterium | reverse complement strand
TGAATGAAAGTATATTACGGGAATTCACTATCTTTCCTGATTTATGCTGTACCACTATTTTCCAATACACCGTTTCCCCGACAGGAAGAGAAGACTCCTCATCAAGAAGCGAGGAAGATGTTCGCAATTTTTCCTTTGCCAAAAGAACTGATTCAAAGTTTCTGTCCCCGGAAACGATTAATGTATAGAGAGAATCACCGGGGGATTTTGTCCACCTGAAAAGATGCGGAAGAGAGATAGAAGCATTTTCAGGGGGATCAAACAGCGTGTTTACTCCTTCCGCAATCGTTTCTTTAGATTTATCAGCCTCCGAACCGAACCAGATCTCATCGACTGTTTTCATATTCGGTGAAGGAATCACCACTTCTTCGATGGAAACGGATCTTTGTGCAGTTGATCCTTTTTCATAAGACAGGTTTATTCCCGGCTTCCGAAAGACTATATCTTCAGCTTCCCTGGTAATACTAGTAGCTTTGGCTGTTTCAAGACGCAAGATAATGGTCATGGGCCGGCCAAACTTAACAATGTGAAAATAAACAGAATCATCAGTGATTTGCGTCACATTTCCGCCGAGAACTTTATCCCCCTCACGCAATACATGGCCGAATTTATCACTGTCAACGACAAGAGCATACCGGGAGTTGTCGGCGTGGACAATACCCTGCAGAGCAGCTTTATCATAGTTGAAGAGACCCTTTATCTTCATATTCTCTTTAACCTGTTCCGGGGCTAATGAATTGAACGGGTCACGTTTCCCCCCGGAATTATAGTCATAATTCGGCCGTGAATATTTGAGCGGATCAAGGGAATCTGCTTTATCCAACGCTTGTTCGGAAACTGCGGCTTTCTCCCCGGAAGATAAAGTTATTTTAACTGTTTCCTTTCCCTTCGTCGTCACAGTCTTTTCCGTCCCCCCTTTCGCGGGGATAGTTGACTGTTGCGCAGAAAGTACAGCAGTCAGGGAGAAAATCATACACAGAATAATTATCCGGTTTTTCATTGCTTCTTTTCCTTGGCGCCTGCTTCACTCTCACCGAGATTTTTGAATATGTATGAAGTGACTGTACATTCAATGGTGAGAGAACGCGGCTGGTCTTCCAGACCTATATTGGCAGCGGCTTTTTCTTTTGCGGCCGGATTGGCGCTGATTTTCATATCCGAAAAACTCAATATCCTCGGCAATGCCATGATTCCACTCATGAATTCGGCAAACTGGTGGAAGCCGGCTTCGATGGTGATCTTATACTTGTTGGCCTGGTATAGTTTGCCGCCGCCTTCTACTGTTTCATCGGCTTTGAATCCGACAACATATACTTTGGCATTGTTCTCGACTCGTGATAATTGGTCCAGAAGCGCTGCAACATTCTCGTGCTCCGGCAGGTTGGTTTCCAATTCTTTCAACTTTTTCTGAAGGGACTCTCTTTCCGCAAGGAGTATCACTTTCGTTTGCAAGCCTCTCTCCATATCGGAAAGGTTTTGCGTCAGAGTGACCACTTCGGCCTTCTTGATTTTCAATTCCTGGCCTTTAACCTTGATAACAAAGTTGAAAAAAGCGTAGATCAACGCTGCGGCAATTATTACTGTCGCCAACATACGTTGATTTTTTGGATCTTTGATGTCAAAATCTATGGCCATACTCGATTATCTCCGGCCGAATCCGGTCATTTTTTCTTGGGAGGAGCGGAAGCCGCAGGCTTAGGAGCGGGCGCCTTGGCTGCCGCCTCCGGACGATCGACAAAAAGCTCCACTTTCACGATAAATTGAAAGGCGTCCTGAGTCTCAAGAGGAGAAGGCGTAATCGATTCAAGAGCAACACTTTTAAATTTCCGATAATTCTCCAACCCCTCCAAAAACTTCGATATATCTTTTTTCGCGTAGGACATTCCCTCGATGGTAAACTGAACCTTACTGCCCTGGGGGTTTTCGGTGATATTCAAGAGCCACAGGTTTTCGGGAATGACACTGTTTATGTGTTTCAACATATCGAAACGAATATCACTGTCATTTGTAAGCTCTTTTATTATAGCCACCCGTTCTGTTATCTTTTTCTTAAGAACGTCAACTTCAAACTTTAGTTCGACCGTGTCTTTGATCATGGCCTTTTGGGATTGCAGATGAGAGAGCTTTTTTGTTTCTTTTGTGAGAGCACGGTCAAGGTATATATAATACCCGCCAAGTCCGAGAGCGGCCAGGACAATGATCATAAACAGGATAACTTTATAATCAAGGGAGATCAGATGTCTTTTTGGCCTGAATTCCCTGGGAAGCAGATTGATCTTTATATACACATTTCTCTCCACAAAAAAACAGGCTAATTTTTACCGGTTGCCAAACCCATCGCTACAGCCAGAATAGTTCCGATTTTCTTGGGATCGTTGTTTCCCATCAACTTCTCGTTGTATTGTATGTTTATAAAAGGGTCCATAACCAGAACTTCTGCTCCGGTGCTCATCTCAAGGATATTGATCAATCCCGGAACCCAGGCATATCCGCCGGAGAGAAGAATCACATCGAGCTTTTCCATGACATCTGAAGATTGGAAATAGGAAAGGGCCACATCGACAGCATTGGCCAATACCTTGCTCGAACTGTTCAAAGCATGAGTAACCGATTCCAGATTCACATCTGCGCTTACTTTTCCCTGTACTACGCTGTTACATCTATCGCTGTTCATATCGGGGATGTTTTTTAATTCCCGTATAAAATGCATTCCTGCAACAGATATATCACGTGACGAATGATAAATTCCATTTTGGTAAAATGCAGCCCCTGTATTTTCTGATCCGATATTCAGAAGAATACCGGAGTGATATTTCTCTATATCATAATTCATGTGGAATATATTGTTAAGGGCAAAAAGATCTACATCGAAAACTGTGGGTTTGAGTCCTGCCTCAGAGAGAAAATCTATATAAGAAAGGATAATATCGTTTTTGGCCAAAACGATAAGGACTTTCATCTTCTTGGCAACTTCATCACGGCTTAATATAGCATAATCAAGTTCGACATCCGCCATGTCAAAGGGAGAAATCTGCTGAGCTTCAACCATGACAGCCTCATGTATATCCTTTTCAGTACGGAGGTCCATGGTCAGCACATCGGAAAGAATGGCGGAGTTCGGTAAAGCGATGGCCACTTCTTTAATATGGGGATCACATTTCCTGACAGCTTTCAGAGCGGATTGTGCAAGGCTTGAGGGATTCTTTATCTCTCCGGACTGAATAGTTCCCTCTTCCAGCGGCTCCAGGGCATAGTTTTCGAGATAATACCGTTTACCTCTCAACGTCATCTTTGCCGCTTTAATCATGCTGGACCCGATATCAAGTCCGATAGCGCTTGTCTCTCTACGGTAGAGCTGCATTTTTGACAATCCCCGTGAAACAATATTTCAAAAATTCCCACAAAAAAATGGGGGCAACTCACCCCCATGAGATTTCATCAAAATTATATATAGGCCGGATAGGTTCTTGCAAAACCTGAAAACACTATAATTGATCAAAATGTATCGTTTCTTTCACATTCTGTCAAGTACTATTTTTTATCCTGAAATACTCGAAACCATAGACGAAGGAGCCGGCTGTAATAAAACCTATATGTAGATATATATATTTTGCACACACACAACATGTCGTATCACAAAAAAACCATCTATTTGTGCTTTCCTTCGTCTTTGACTTTTATTTTTGCCCTAATTGGACGCGCATGGCTTTTTTATCCGCCGCATAATCTATGCAATCGTTGACGGTAATGAGCTTTTTTTGAAAGAGTTCATACAATGCCATATCGAGAGTCTGCATTCCTTCCGCCCGGGAAGTTTGAAGGACAGAGTTGATCTGGAAGGTTTTTTCCTCACGGATCAGGTTGCTGATTGCCGGATTTCCGATCATTATCTCGATTGCGGCGATTCGTCCCCCGCCTACTTTCTTTAATAGAGTCTGCGCCATCACCCCTTTCAGTGATTCTGAAAGCATCGACCTTACCTGCCCCTGCTGACCGGAAGGGAAAACATCGATGATACGGTCAATGGTTTTGGCTGCGCTCGATGTATGAAGGGTACCGAACACGAGATGACCGGTCTCGGCTGCTGTCATAGCCAGCTGAATGGTCTCCAGATCACGCATTTCACCGACAAGGATAACATCAGGATCCTCACGGAGCGCTGATTTCAAAGCCGCAGCAAAAGATTCTGTGTGAGCTCCAAGCTCACGCTGGTTTACCAGGCACTTCTTATTCTGATGCACAAACTCAATAGGATCTTCAACGGTAATGATGTGTTCCTGACGGTTCTGGTTGACATAATCTACCAGCGCCGCCAGTGTTGTTGATTTGCCGCTGCCTGTTGGACCGGTGCAGAGAACGAGGCCGCGGTGGAGTTTGGC
>JBAYHX010000300.1:0-4384 GCA_041665965.1 Candidatus Latescibacterota bacterium | reverse complement strand
CCTGCTGTTGCAAAATCGCATAATATTATTTCATTATTGTTCCTGGCTTTTATCCTGTAAACAGTTATAGGTTTCGGATAATTATTCAGAAGATAATGTTCCAGTTCCAAATTCGAGATGTCTATCGCCGGAATGTCTTTACGCTCTCCCGTGTTGAACTGTTGGTCCCATGCAAGAAGAATCGGCCCGGAATATATGGATATCTTCCCTGCGTCTTCACGCTCTCCCAGCCAGTAATGAGGAGACATGTCAAACGAAAACTCCAGCCAGTCACCATCCCGCCATTCACGATCGAGCTCAAGATATTTTCCTGGAGGGGGATTCCCTACACAAATTCCATTCAGACTCACACTTGTTTTTTCTGACCATGAGGGAATCCTGAATCTGATGTTGGCTTTGGCCGGTTTTTTCAGGCCTATATTCAGAATAACATTGCCTGAAGAAGGATAGAGGGTCTTTTGTTCTAATAAAAGGATATTTTCATTTTCCATCGGTATCTGGATGGTACAAGGCCCGTACCAGTTGACTGCATAACCATCTGCGGTTTTCATAACCGCCCAGTCCTGAACCATTCCCAAGCCTCGTGGACCATTCACAGAACAGCAATTTAATTCGGGGCTTCCCACTCTATGCTGAAAATTTATATCGTGAATTGAGGCTTTCTTGTTGCCGTCCATAGGTGTATTATATGTCCACCATCTTCCTGATGGATGCATGCCTCCGATATTTCCGTTAAGAGTTGAAAGCTCGAGTTCGTCGGCGATTTTGGAATCTCCGGTAAGCCGAAGCATGTCTGTCGTCATTGCAATCCAGGTGACAGTGCAGCATGTCTCAATCGCTCCCTGATTATAAGGATTGTTCTGGATACCCTCGCCGGATGTCCAGCCTCCTGTATTGTGACGATCTCCCTGAAGGGCATCTTTCCATATATGGGAAAATGCCACCTTGTATTTCTCATCGCCTGTAAGCAAATACATTTCTGCAATTCCCTGCCAGGAATGGGCGCTTTCCCAGCGATGTGCCGGATACTGAACGACAGGTTTCCCTTCTATCGCAAGTTTGATAAATGCCAGGGAACCCGGCTGGTCCCAGCTATCGATAACCCACTCAGCCATTTTCAGGTAACGTATATTCCCCGTATGAATATAAAGATTTACCATGCAATGGATAATCCCGTAATTCATCTCGTTAAGAATAATTTTCTGCGGCATAAGAGTTTTGCAGATCAGGTCGGCTGCCTTGCATGCTGCATCGAGCGCCGGGTTGTATCCTGTGTCGTCATAATACAGAAGGAGCCCGTTAATTACATGATACTGTCCCCAGAAATCCCAGTTCAGATTGTTATCGAATCTTTCTGCTTTTGTGAAAGGCCCCATATAACCATCGGTATCCTGTGTACTTATGAGATCTGCCACAAAATCATCTATGCTCTTTTTTAGTATGGGGCAGGATGTCATTCTGTAAACAAGTTCAGCGCTTAAAAGATGCTTCCCCGCAAATTCACCGCTCCAGGGCAAGAGAGTAGGATTTAATTTTTGGTCCCAGGGATATTTCGTGATCTCACGCTCTCTTTCCCTGAGACGAAACATATTTACAATCATTGGATTTGCCAGAGGGACAGGAAGAAGCCACCCGGAGATGATTGAGTCAAGTCGTTCCTGCATGATACCGCCGTAATTCCCTCTTACACCATAAATTTTTTCAAAAACAGGATTGATCTTGTATGAAATTTTTTTACAATTTATAGGCAACGCTTGCGAAAAAGTAATTCCGGAGCAACAGATCAATAAAACAAAAGAGATCACATACTCTTTCATCTGATATCCTCCTTTTCAAGTTTTTCTCTCAGGTACCAACATAATACCGGGAGCAGTTTTCGGAAGGCAGCCCAGGTGCTGACAGGACAGTTCAATCTATGATGAGAGATTACAAGTTAACCTTCGGTTCTTGTACCTATTAAACTATACGGATTTATGAATAACATTCCCAGACAGCGTTACTGCTCGTCTACGGACGGTATCAACGAGCGATGATAGGACACCTGTTTCCACACGCCTTGCCGTTTAGCGAAGGTATGCACATACCGCTGATAGATCTGGCGCTTGGGACCGTCCTTCTGCTTTGAAGTGTACATCAGATGTCCCCAGGCCACGCCGGTGTTATCAACCACCATGTATTCGGCTGAAATAAGGGTGATGGTGAAGACATCCATCATCGAGTAAAACTCCGCCAACCCTTTACGAAACGGACCCTCGACCCGGATTGGACGGGGAAATGCGGTGGAGTGACCAATCCCACCGCGCCGTTGCATATCTCCACGATGGTCTCGATATCGTGATCGCTCCATGCTTTGAGCATCCGCTCGTGTGTCGCCTTGAGGCTTGCGACATCGGGATTGTCGAGTGACGTGATCTGCGCAGCAACAGTTACTGTGTTTGCCAGGATTAACACCGGCATGAAAATCACAAACAACAAGAAAAACCTCTTCATACTACCCCCCTAAAATTGTACACCATAAGCGTGGAAATAGCCGGCAACAAGAATGTCAGAGCAACAAGAATACACCCCAACACTAAAATCATAAAAGCTAACAATGCTCAGTATTATTATTGTCACGTTCAAAATTCTCCATTCAATCGTGATATCAACTCTTCGTTCATTACGGTAAAATTCTGCTGATTCCTTCCATGCAAATATATCCTTTCATATTCAGCCCGAATACAAGTTTTTTCATACCTATGGTTATCCGCGTTGAGAAAGAATATTTTCATATCAACCACAATCCCCCCATTATCAAGTGTGTTTTTTATATTCATTAAAAGTCAATTATACCCCCATGACAGCAGAGAAAAAAATGAAAACTGCAGCTTTAAAAAAACCCTCATGGTCAGAACTCCGCTTCAGTCACATCACCAAAGATCACACCATGCCTGTGCAGAAGATGGCAACGGTATGAATTATCATATTTTAAATTGTCCTGATGATGTTGACTTTTTGATCTACAATTGAAATCGAAAGCATCAATTTTTCTACGAGAGGATAACCCGCGACAGGTATAGAGGACAATCCTTCTGGTAATATAGAATACTCCGGATTGAGACCTGGATTCATGGGAAGGATGAAAAAGAGGATGGAACGAAGGATGATTTTGTTGACGGAACTTTTAATAAAACGCTGAAAGTATATTGATGATAATAAACCAGAATACCGGTAAATCACATTTGTTTTTAGCAGCAGGTGTCATATATTTCTTTGAGCAATTTATAAGAAATTATCAGAGGGGTATTGACAGGAAAGAAATATTCCGCATCTTATACGGATTAAGATAATTATTGTTAGCCCGATCTATTCATAAACTCAAGGATAAAATCCCCCCGCCGTTTCAAGGCGACCCCCTTGCTAAGGGGGTTGAACAAAGAAGAAAGAGACAGCCTCGTACAAAATTCTCCCCTTAATAAGGTGAGATGCCGACAGGCAGTGGGGATTTCTGATTCAATGATTGTGATGAATATATTTTTATGAATTATCCGGGTTAGATGCCAAGTTAATGAATGCAAAAAGGGGGAAGAAAACGTGCGAACAGCGAAAATCAGAGAGTTGACTTTGGAGGAGTTCCTGCCGTATGGAACATATGCGAACCTTTTTGATTCGACTTCCGAGAAAATAGGCTCCCCGCCAATCGAGTTCTTCAGAGATATGGTCCAGCAGGATTTAGGAACAGTTGGCTCAGTGTCATTTTCAACTTGCCGCGTCCAGAAACGAGAAATGGTCATTGATGTAGCAGAGTATCATACACACACCGCCGAAGGGATACTGCCCATCGATAACGACGTCCTCATTCATGTTGCACCCGCAACTCCTTGTGATGGTCGTGTTCCCACAGAAAAGATTGTTGTCTTTCGGATACCCAAAGGTACGATGGTTGTTATTCGCCCCGGCGTATGGCACCACGCTCCCTTTACCGTCAATGATTCTCCGGCCAATGTCTTGATTGTATTGCCTCAGCGTACATACGCCAATGACTGCGAAGTCTTTCAGCTTGAACAAAATGACCGAATTCGCATAGAGCAATAATCAGGATGATCATCTAACAATGCCTCATGGCGACCGTCCTACGCCGGCGCATTGGGCAAAGCGTTAGGCGCACTCTTCGGGGTGAAGAAAAGAGCTATGTGCTTAGCATACTAATTTGTCTGAAGAAATCACAATAAGGCAGGTATATGAACATAATTGTTGTCGGTTGTACTGGAGCAACTGGCAGGCATTTTGTAAATGAATTACTTTTACAGGGCAATATGGTTACAATTATTGTGCGTAATACCGATATGATCGATACTTATTTTCGGAATAAAGCAAATTTAACAGTAATCAAAGGTAATGTTCT
>JBAYHX010000299.1:0-4392 GCA_041665965.1 Candidatus Latescibacterota bacterium | reverse complement strand
ACCGGTTAAAAACTATTACGATATGGTTGGTAAAGTAGAGGGCATGATCTTTTCCGGATTTTTTGAGGTAAAATGGTGGCCACAGCTCACCAAGCCCTATCTCGAGGCTGGCATTCCCTGCCATATCAACCGCCCGTTCGCATACAGTATGAAAGCCGCACACGAAATGGTCGAAACCGCAAAAAAATATAATACTCCGATTCAGTGCACTGACGAGCGTGAATACATCAAGGAATCAGTAGTCTCACGGTGGAAAGTCGAGCAGCTTCTCAAGGAAAAGAAAAACATCCTCGGCGCGAATTCCGATAACTCCGCAGGCTACGAATATCCCGCCCACGGCGTTCACGGCCTCTATTACCTTCTGGCGATTTTCGGTCTCGATGTGGCTCAGGTGAGCCTTCAGGCCGACAGTTGGTGGAACGAAAAGACAACCACTTCTAAAAAATCCATGGAATACGGCCTCCTGACTCTCCAGTACAATGGCATCGACATTCCCGGTGTGGGAAAACAGGACAAAAAATTCATGGTTGCCCAACAGCAGCTGACAAATTATTCCTCAAACGCAAACTGCCGGATATATTACGACGGAGGCTGGTGGGACTGCGATAACCACTGGGAATACAATGATTGGATGGTGCGCCGTTACAGCCTGTTTTTTCCGACAGTTCTCCAAATGCAGAGACTTTTCGAGACCCGTGAAATGGTCTGGAGCTATGATTACATTCTCGATAAGACAAAGATTTTCCTTACCGGATTTAAATCACACCTTGAACACAATGGTGCGCTTGTGAAAGTAGCAGATCTCCCCGAAGGATGGGAAGCACCTTGCCCGCGCCCTGATTGGCTGGATGAGAGCATTTTTAAGGGATAATTTTGAAATGGCCTGCCCCCCAAGAATTGATCCAGGTATTATGCTAGGATGAGGAGGTTGTTATCTCGGAAGGAGACCAGCAAAGTTACACGCAAATAGTATACCCCGGAACAGATTATCCGTAACCTCAGGGAAGCCGAGGTTTTGATAGTGAAAGTTATCATAATTGCGGAAGCTCCGCAGACGATCGGTGTTAGTGAGTAGACATAGTAACGGTTGAGGAATGAGTACGGGGGGATACAGGTCGATCAAGCCAATCGTCTCTCAAGGAACAGGAGAAAGAGAACACCCGTCTCAAGCGCCTGGCAACTGAGATGAAGAAGAACTTAGCTTTGGAAATAAAAAACTGCATTGCGCATAAGGAGATCGTCGACCTCCACGTTGAAGAGGGTTCCTCGAAAAGTGCATAGACCTTATCGAATATGGGAGGCGGCGAGAATTCGAGATAACAATTTCCTGAGTCGTACCTGTGCAAGCCGATTAACGGTGATGTGTTACTTTCTCTTAGAGCCTTTGACCACCGATTTCCCTGATCCATGAACGAGTATATTCAACCGTCTCCAGTCCGAGGTCGCAGATATTGCTTCCGAGAAAGATCATGCCATCAATCCGTTTCTCTTTCAGCCATTGCAGGCCAAGCTCGCATTGACGCTTCATGATGTCCAAAGGCATGGGGCGCTTGTTACCGTAATCCCACATATAACAGCCTAACAGCTTGCGGTGTTTCGGCGCGATTGTATCAAGCCTGTCCATGTTTTTTTCAAGGTCCTTTACCTCCTGCGATACCCATGTCCAGAAAGTGATAACATCGCAGTATTCAAGGTGCCGTTTGAGGTCGAGCCCGAGCTGACTTTGATAAACAACTACGAACAGGTCGTGCTTTTTCCCGCCAATAATCAGACGTTCTCGCAGCGATTTCAGTTCATCCGGTGACAACGCGCCGGCGCCGTCCTCGCGGAAGAAATCATCCATTATGAAACCGACGATGTTGGGAAAACGTTCGGCAAGGCTGAAAACAAGCTCCCGATCCTCCTTCCCTGTCTGGCCGCTCGCACCGACAAGCGACCATGCAACGCGTTTCATCGGTCTGAATGCAACGGCATACTGATCCATCTGCTCAAGCGGCGGTTCACCCAGATACCGCACCATCAACATGTTAGGGACATCCAGGTAACATGCACCTTCCAGAGGCGTCATGCGGGATGGCCGCGGAAGGTTCCAATCGCGGTTATGCACACCGGCAGCGTGGGTCCATATCCACAGGTGATCACGGACAGTGTTTTTATCCGCATGAGGTGATGGTTCGGCAGATGAGAGTCCGATATCGCAAAAGGCAAAAGCCGCGGAAGCTGTGGCTGTCCTCAGAAAGAAACGTCTATTTGAACTCAGGTTTAACTGGTCGGAACCCATAAAAAGCACCTCCTTTAAGCTGACATTCCCTATAAATCAGGAAAGCAGATAACTCCATGTATTTATATTGTCAAATTCATAATTTACATTCAAAGGTGTATCATACCTAAAACAGGGCAGAAACCGTTTGACTCCCTTATACAAATAAATCATTCATCGCCTTGAATACAAGTTTTTTCATGACCGGCGTTCATTCGCCATGAGACAGGAATATAAATCCGAACGGTCTTCAATGGAAATTAAACGCATCGATCATTCTATGAGAGGATAACTCTTCGGATATCATAGAATACTCTGAATAGAGACCCGGCTTATTTGTAAGAATGGGAATAAGGAGGCAATTCAATAAATAGCCCCTGAAAAAATGAAGATTTTGAGGTTATGATTCGTTGCGATATAAAAAAGTTGATTTTTGTGGATAATTTAATCAATATATTTTATCAATAGACTTTTTACGGGAAAACCATACTACGATTTCTTTTTGCCGTTATCCGGTCAGGGGCACAAACTTTCCTGTTGTATTTCATTCGATGATAGAGATGTCATAATGGCTTATGATGAGCTTTACACCGAGGATGAGTTAGTAAATAAGGAGTAAATATGCAATTTCGAAATTTTGGAAAACTGGGCTTGAATGTTTCAGCGCTCGGTTTCGGATGTATGCGTTTACCGACGATTGACGGAAAACCAATCAGCGGAAACATCAATGAAGAAGAATCGATAAGAATGATACGTTTTGCCATCGATCAGGGAGTTAATTATATCGATACCGCTTATCCCTATCATAAAGGTAACAGCGAGATTGTAGTCGGGAAAGCATTAAAAGAAGGATACAGGGAAAAGGTAAAACTTGCCACAAAGTCTCCTGTCTGGCTGGTAAACAAAGCCGAAGATTTTGATTCCTTTTTAAACGAACAATTGAAAAAGTTACAGACTCAACAGATAGATATTTATCTTTTTCATGCTCTGAATAAACTTCAATGGGATAATGTCCTCAAGTTAAACCTGTTAAAAAAAGCTGAAACTGCGGTTCGTGACGGCAGAATCGGGAGTCTGGGATTTTCTTTTCATGATACTTATGATTCTTTCGAGAAAATAATTGATGGTTACGACCGATGGGTTTTATGTCAAATTCAGTATAACTATATGGATACTGAGAATCAGGCCGGAACAAAAGGACTCCTGTATGCGGCATCGAAAGGAATAGCTGTTGTCGTGATGGAACCATTATTGGGAGGGAGATTGGCGAATCCGCCACGGTCGGTTCAAGCTCTGTTTGATGGGTTTGAGAAACGATGTTCTCCCGCTGATTGGGCTCTGCAATGGGTATGGAACCAGCCGGAAGTATCTTTGGTGTTGAGCGGGATGAACACCATGAAGCAGGTTGAAGAAAATATACATTCGGCAAAACTATCAGGTGTGAATTCTTTCGGACCTAAAGAAGCCGGCCTCATTGAACTTGTCAGGGAAAAATTCAAAGAGAGAACGGCAATTCCCTGTACGAAATGCGGTTATTGCATGCCCTGCCCCAATGGGGTGAATATACCTAGAAATTTTGAATTATATAACGATGCCGTCATATATGATAATCCCGAAGCACCCCGTATGACCTACATGAGATTTCTTGACGAAAAAGAACGCGCGAATGTTTGCATACAATGCAGAATATGCGAAGAGAAATGCCCACAAAAAATTGTAATCAGCGAACTTCTCAGCAAGGTGCATTCTGCATTGGCGGGTGAATAAGAGATTACATGCATTCGACAAAGGAGAAGGATTATAAAACCGTCAAAGGAACTGCCAATAGCAGGTGAAGTTTTCAGCGTCAAGGGTTGCACTGCGTTTCTCATTTTGCCAGGACAAGCCGCCGCCGGCAACGAGACGCCGTGGGTATGGTACGCCCCGACGCTTCCGGGTTTGCCTGGTACGGAAGAAAAGTGGATGTTTCGGAAGTTTATAGATGACGGCATTGCAGTGGCCGGGATCGACATTGGCGAATCGTATGGCAATCCACGGGGAAGGGTTCTCTTTTCGATCTTTTACGATGAACTTGTCTTGAAACACGGCCTCTCGAAGACGCCCTGCCTGCTGGCGAGAAGCCGCGGCGGATT
>JBAYHX010000298.1:0-4392 GCA_041665965.1 Candidatus Latescibacterota bacterium | reverse complement strand
GAGCTCGAAATCACCGAATTTGAAAAATCCAACGTTTCCGCTGTCATTTTTGAAAAAGTCAGCGCCTACGAAATAAGTTTGGAAAAAGCCGGCGCTTCCGCCATGATTTTCGATCTGGGTAAAACCCCCGGATTTTGCCATTTTGATCCATTCATCAACGGTATCCTCGGTCAGGTCTCCGAAATTGAAAAGATAGGAACCGTGATTATACGGAATATCCTGCGCCCATGGGCCTGCAACCGTGGAATAGGGCATGTCCCCCGCCTCAGTTGAAAGAACCTGACGGAGTGTGGGAAGAATATCGGCCTGGGGAACCCCGATGAGAGCTATTCTCGCACCATTTATACCGAATTTCTGGTAACAGGAAGCCCAGAGGCAGGACTGAAGGGCAGGCAGTTGATCCACCTGTGTATACAGGTTCAATGAGAAGGAGCAGGCCGCAAATGGTTCAGCCGGTAATCCTTTCAAAATGAGCGGAATGTTTACAAAAATGAGCGATTCAATCTCGCCGCCTTTTACCGATTCGACCTCCAGAAGAATGTAGTTGCCTTTTACAGTGCTTTTCAGAAAAGCAGTGATCCCGGCAGCAGAAAACTCCAGTGTGATCCTGCCGACGCCTGATGTAACTTTTGAAACATCGAAGGATTTGCCATCCTTTTTCAACTGTGCGCATACAGAGGGTCTTGCATGGTCGCAGTAATCCTTCCCCGATTTTTTGTCGATGAAGGAAAGATTTTTTCCATCCGAAGCTACCTCATACTTGAATCCATCACTTTCCAGCGTTACTGCCTTTATCTGAGCAAACGTATTCCCCAGAAACGATATGTACAGGATTAGAAAAAATGGAATGATTTTATGCATAATGTTTCCTCCAAACAGTAGATTATGAGTTATACCCGACATTCATATCGATTGTGCATACTTTACATAATGTCTCACCTTGTTTCACATAGGGGCAGAGTATAGCCTGGGATCGGGGCGACCCGAGCAATAGTATACCATTCTCCGCAGTAAAAAGGCAGTGGTTGTTTCCCGTCTGCGCTAACCGTGGGAGAAAAATTTCCCCTGTTCCAGATTCCGCTGATGAACAATTGCCGGACAAATTATATTGTACCGCTCGAATGTCGAGCGGAAAATTTCAGCGCCACTTGTGCCCGCAGGAAAGGCAGTGCGATTTATGAACACAGATCATCTCTCCGCACCCGGGGCAGATCCACCGTTCTTTTTCATTTCTGATGAAACGACGTATCCCAAACTTCCTGATGTTTTCCAGATTATCGATCATGCTCATGACGTATTTGGTTCTATAACGCTTATCCAGATGCTTCAGCCTTTCGCAGGGAAAACTGTCACATCTGAAGCAGTAACTGATTTTCCCCTGCGCTATCTTCTCACAGTTCTTGATTCGGCATGTGACGCAGGTTGTTTTTTTGACGCTGTCGTCGCCCCGACATCCGGGGCATACATTGACGTTTCTTACATATGCATGGCAAAGGCGGCAGTTCATTCCACAGGGAGCGATCAACGTTGTTCTAATCGTAATTGTTTTTATTGATCCACCTCGTGTCATGTTAATATCCTTCAAAAGATTTGCAGCGTGATACTGTTTTAACAGCCCAGCATCTGCGCTCAAATTTCGGGGTAAAGCGATCCCGGAATCATAGGCGGAAAAAATCTTTGTCTTATGCACCAGCCTTACAATCCCCGTGCTCGCCAATCCAGCTCTTTGCCCACTCCACCGCTTCCAGTTTCATGTCGCACAAAGGGGTACAATGGAAGATCATACCTTCAATTTTTCCTTCTTCAAACCACTTCAGGGCAAGCCGGCACTGGTGTTTCATCAGTTCGATGGTGATAGGCCTGCTGTTGCCGAAATCCCACATGTAGATGCCCAGCAGCGTCCGCTTTTCGGGAATGATCTTCCTGAATTTTGCGAAGTTGCTCTCGAGATTGACAAGGTCGGTCGCTTTCCATGTCCAGAACGAAACCACATCGACATAGTGGATATGTCTGGCGATTGCCGGGTGCAACTGGTTGGAATAGAGCACCAGCGACAGGTCGAGACGCCGTTTCCGTGCATCCAATTCCTTTTTCAGGTTTCTGACATCTGCAACCGTCAGGTTTGCAGGGGATTCCTTCTTTTTTGGAACGGCGTCGTCGATGAAGAAATCGTCCAGGTAGACGCTGACCAGATTCGGCAATTTGTCGGCCAGTTCAAAAGCCAGAAGTTTCTTTTCCTCGTAAGGCTGGCTGGCTCCATCGACGATGCTCCAGGCGAGTCTTTTGGTTCTGGAGAACTGCTTGACATACTCGTCAAAGGGCGGTTCAGGCATACTGCGCCAGCGGATCATGCATACATTCGGAATGCCCATAGAGTCAATAGCATCTGCGGGCAGAATTTTCCCGCCGGGAGGAATGTTGAATTGCCCGTCCGTGGAGCCGGCGTCGTGTCCCCACATCCAGAGCCGGTCGCGCAGGGTTGAATCATAGGGCAGGATATTCCCCCAGCAGGGAATGGGACCGGAGAATGCACCGGACAACAATGAGGCGCCTGCGAGGACAGACGTGTGTTTCATGAATTTTCGCCGTGTCACGGGGCCACGGATAGTATCTGACATAAGATTCTCCTTTTTTGCTGTTATACGGTAGTCTCTTAAACGAAACCTTATCGCCACATTATGGTATCCGTATGTTGCCGGCGCTTATAGAGATTACCGCTCCACAAAATCATCTTCACCGCGATTCAAAAAAAGCTCGGTGTAGAGCGCGGCATGATCGGAAAGTTTGGACCAGATTCCATGTGAGAGAATGGAAGCTTTCAAAGCCTCTGCGCCGCGGATATAGATTCTGTCAAGAGGGAGTACCGGCAGGAATGATGGAAACGTGCGCGCAAATCCCCCCTCTGTCGCCATATACACATCGTTCAGTCCGAGCGTACGGAGCGTTCTATCCCTGATACGCGCCCGCCAGTCATTGAAATCACCGGCGAGGATGAGCGGCTCCGTATCGGGGATTGCGGCGATGATATGCCTGCGTAGCATCGTGATCTGCTTTCTGCGTGAAAGCGATGACAATCCCAGGTGTACACAGACACAGTGCAGGGGAAGCCTCATCCCCGGTATGGTAATGATAGAGTGGAGAAATCCCCTCTGCTCGAAACGGTTGGTGGATATATTGAATTTCTGCGAATGAATGATGGGGTACTTCGAAAGAATGGCATTGCCATGATGGCCGTGGGGATATTCAGCGCTCTTGCCGTAAGAGAACTCCAGCCACACTTCATCGGCAAGGAATTCGTAATGCGGAAAGTCCGGCCAGTCCTCGTATATGTCCGCCTTTGTGGTATTTTCTCCGGTCACCTCCTGGAGAAAGACGATATCGGCGTCCGTTACCCGGATAGCGTCCCGGAGACGGTGAAGGATAAAATGCCTGTTGAACTGGGAGAATCCCTTATGGATATTGACTGTCAGCACCTTCAGTCGTATACCGTCCACGAGCTCCTGCGCATGAGCGTTCTTAACCATTTGCATCCTTTACCGTAGGCAGGCCAAAAAAGAACGACCGGGTTTACATTACCTGCCCGGTCGTGCGGATATAGGTTACTTCCTGACCTCGTGATCGCTGTAGCGGGCGACATAGAGCATTCTGACCTTTTTTTTGGAGGTGTTGATGGTCGAATGCGGCGTCTTGCCGTCCGGCGGAATCACAAAGGCCATACCGGGGGTCTGGAGAAATATCTGTTTCCCGATAAAAGCATAACTGTCACCCTCGATGGCGGCCCATATTTCTTCACACCCCTCTTCATGACTATGGGGATGGCCAATGGTCATCGGGTCAAATGTCACTGTGCCGGTGCTTTCTATTGTGCCGAAACCATCCTCGATAAAGAACATACTCCGCCACTGATGGCACCAATGGACATCTCGGGAACCAATGGGCGATGCGTCGACATCCTTGACCATAATGTCGTCATTGGGCCGGAATCCGGCGGGAATCGGTTCATTGACAAGGTACATGGTGAGATTGTTCTTCGGGCTGGTGCTGGACAGGGTGAACCCGCACCCGGCAGGTACAAGCACTGCTATGCCGGGATAGAGGTCGGCATTGGTCTTCGTTGTTTTGATCACTCCCTTGCCTGAGAGGATATAAAACAACTCCTGTTCGCCGGAGAGTTTTGTGGGCGTTGTCACCGAGCCGGAAGAAAGTTCGGCGTAAGAGAAACGGTTCATATATTTGAGTATTTTCCCCTTTGCAGAAGGTTTGAACGGATCTCCCCTGGTAAAGATTTCCCGCTCGATAAGGGAACCGTGGGATTTAACCGGCTGTGACTCCTTCCAATTGCAGAGGTAAAAACTAATATCTGCGTCCACACCCGGAGTATAGGGTTTGCCG
>JBAYHX010000297.1:0-4407 GCA_041665965.1 Candidatus Latescibacterota bacterium | reverse complement strand
TGTTATTTTCCCCGCCTTTCTGCCGTCACCCAAAGCTGATGATTTTATCGAAAAGACAAACGAGTTTCTCCTTGCACTTGCCGGTGAGGTGGGGAGAGGGATGCTTGTTCTGTTCACTTCGCGCGGTCACCTTCAGCGTTCATTCCACGAGCTTCACGATCCTCTTCAGCGGTGCGGGGTTACCCTTCTCGCACAGGGAGTGGAAGGTTCACGCAGGCATATCCTTCAAAGGTTTCAGGATGAGGTGCACTCGGTGCTTTTCGGAACCGATTCGTTCTGGGAGGGAGTGGATGTTCCGGGTGAATCTCTGGAAATTGTTGTTATAGTGCGCCTTCCCTTCGCAGTGCCCACTGAGCCGATAGTACAGGCGCAGATGGAAGAAATCGAAAAATCGGGCAAAAATCCTTTTATGGAGTTTTCCGTTCCGGAAGCCGCCATCAAGCTTCGTCAGGGAGCAGGAAGGCTCATCCGACGCCGTGATGACCGTGGGGTTGTCATAATCCTTGACAATCGTGTCATCACTACCCGCTATGGCTCGACATTCAAACGCTCCCTGCCCGGAAAGACCATTCGGGCGGACAGCCTGTCGATGCTCATACAGAATGTGAAACAGTGGTTTGAACGGTAAAAAGATAGCGCGAAGCTCAAAGCAAAAGACTGTCTGAACCGCTGATTTGTTTGATTAAATTGAAAAAAGATGATCAAAAAAAATAGCTTTTAATCACATCCATCATTCGCATCACACACATCAGTGGTTCGGATAAACGTTTTTACTTTTGCTGTTTCATCAGGTTTCTAGCTGTCTGGGATATGATAGCGGAGGAAGGCCAGGCCAAAGCAGAGCGCTCGATGTGAACGATCCGTTCATTTTCTCCGGGAGACCACTGGACCATTTCCTTTTTGGTGAGGATGCTCATTACAGGAATTTTAAGCGCTACCGCCAATTGGAAAAGATCGGTGTTATGGGTAACCACAAACGAGCAGAACGACAGGAGACCGGCGACAGTTGATACCGGCCTGTCTTCGATCAACATGATTTTCTTCCCGAACACATCTTTGAGAGCAGAAGCGGTATGGCGTTTTCCGGGTTCATAGAATACTATTACAGTCGCCTCAAGTTCATTGACAAGGACTTTCAGCACCGATTCGGCGTTTTTCCGTGAGATGGTTTCCCCAACGATCTCCTTGGTGAGATCAAATCCTATGATAACATTTTTCAATGGATCATGCCCCCCGGGGAAATAGCGCAGGCGTATTTTTTCACGGATGGCGGAGCTTATCGACATCGTATAATCGCGAAAACTGCCGGGTATACCCAGAGTATGAAACATCTCCAGGTATCGCTCAACTTCGTAACGGTTTCCGTCAGCAGGAACGATCTCGACATTGAAGAAAGAATATTCGTCGTCTTTCCTGAATGCCACCCTGAGAGAGGCATTGGAAAGTCTGGTCAGGTAGGCCATGCTCTGGTCGAACTGAAACGATAAAAAAAACGCCAGATCAAACTGGCGTCCGGCCAGTGAGTTGCCGACCGATAGAAATTCTGCGGAAAGAGGGTTTTCAATCTCATCGCCAAAGGTAATGACTTCATCTATAGTCGGATCGTTCTGTATCAGAACACTCCATGCAGTGTGTACCGCTATGGTAATTTTTGCCGAAGGGAAACGGTCACGGATGGTTTTGAAAACCCTTGTGGCAAGGAGTATTGTTCCCATGCGGTTGTAAGGGATAACAAGAATATTTTTTGGGTAGAGAAGAACTCCGGTCATGTCGACCTGCGGAGAGTCCTCAGGAACAGGAAGTTTTCCCATTCGAATGAGGTTTACTTTTTTTCTAAAATAATCCACTATCCTTTTCATTAATCTATCCCGAATAAAATGGAATCAATCCCGGTTACGGTATAAAGAAACACTGTGAGAGTATCTCCTCAATCCATATTTATAACATTGATAATATGTAGCCTGGCTCCGTTTGATACAACCATATTTTTATCAGACGCTTTTATTCCTTAATGCTTTATGAGTTTGCCATAAAGAGTGTTCATTACCGTGAACCCTGGTTTACAGAGAATTCTTTGTTCAGAAATATTTTTCCTTCAGCAGAGTATGCAAGAATCCGTATTTTTCTAATCTCGATGCCGGTAATTTCATCTGAGAGGATTATTTCGAATCGTCTGCCCGTGCTGCGGCCATAAGGAATTCCATTTCGATAGTCTAAGGGAAAACCCCGGAATGTTGGATTGCGGGGGTAAATTACCATCTCCCCGGTCGAAACATCATCCGGATTGATGATTGTCCAGATATAGGATTTTTCATCGGCAGGAACATTGAGGAGGGAAAAGGTTATCTCCATCTTTCCGCTTTTTATTTTTGACACGAACAGGTCTGTGATTTCGGGAGAATTGCTTTTCACCGGTGTTCCCGGTGCGGAGTTTACCGGTTCAAGGGTCAGAGGGTCATCCGGCAGAGTTTCATGCTTTTGCGCCATGTGGGTGACAGTATCCTTACTTCCTTTCCAGACGAACGACAGCCCAAAACCGATACAAACGAAAAGAATTGGCGCTATGATAAAAACCATGATGAAAGAAAACGTGCTTATCCTTATTGTTTGCGGATGAAGGGATTTTTTTAAGATGAGTATGGTAAATGGAGGTTTTATCATATAAAGAAACCTTTTTTTTAAAAGTTTTTTGTTGGTGTATGATAGAGAATCTCCTACCTTATGTCAAGGTCTGCCGATGAATACTCTGATTGTTCCAAAAAAATCCTCACAGGAAAAATCGTATGCATGTTTTCTGGTATATCGCTGTTATCGGTGGTTTTGTTTATGCACTGTTTCTGTTGATACTTATGGCTGCCCTCGGGAAAGTACGGTCGGGACGCTCTTCTTCACGGCCTTTCGTAAGTGTGGTTATGGCGGCGCATGATGAAAAAGACACCGTTACCCGCTGTCTGGATGCGTTAAAAAACCAGGATTATGATCCCGACCTCTATGAGGTCATCGCAGCGGATGACCGATCGACAGACGGCACCTCGGAACTGCTCGATGCGGCGGGGGAAATATGGCCACGACTCAGGATCATTCATATCGATCATGTTCCGGAAGGAATCTCCCCCAAAAAAAACGCGCTTGCCGGCGCAATACGATTATCACAGGGAGAAATCATTCTTTCGACAGATGCCGACTGTATTGCCCCGAAAGGCTGGATTTCGGGTATGGTAAGCAGATTTGAACCGGGGGTGGCAATGGTAACCGGAATTGCTCCTTATAATAAAGGACCCGGAATGTTGAATTCATTTATCCGTCATGAGTATCTCTGGAACGCCGCCCTCTCAGCCGGGAGCATCGTACTCGGTTATGGAACCCATGCCAGCGGACGAAATATCGGATTCAGAAAGGATATATTTCTTGCTCTTGAAGGCTATGGCGAAAGCGCGGGTATCCTGTCCGGTGATGACACGCTTCTTCTGCATCGAATACAGCGCTCACATCTGGGGCGGGTTGCCTCTATGCCGGATCATACCACTCATGTTTATACGGAAGCTCCCGTAACAGTATCCGCTTTTTTCAGGCAGCGGCTCAGGCATATGTCAACGGGGAAATATTTCGAACCGATCCATCTTATTTCCGGGGGACTTGTTTACTGGTATTATTTATTCCTGTTACTCTCAGCAGCCCTTTCGCCATTTATTCAGGGTTTATTTGCCCTGTTTTTATTATCTTTTATCTGGAAAACGCTCATAGACTGTATGATTGCATTGCGGGTACATTCTTTATTCAAACTGGATGTGCAATGGAAACATTTTATAGCAAACGAACTGTGGTTATTACTCTATATGGCAGTCATACCTTTGGCAGGCTCGCTGCTTTCGGTTTCATGGAAGGGAAATAAGTGTTGAAATCCGATCCGGGAATTTATATATTGTAGCAGAATTTGTGTGCGCCCTTGGCCCAATGGATTAAGGCATCTGACTACGGATCAGAGGGTTGGGGGTTCGAGTCCCTCAGGGCGCACCATGAAAGACAACAAGTTACGAAAATATGAGACACAAAAGTCAGAAGATTTACCTTCAAAATGTGTCAAAATGTGTCAAACCGCTTCAGCTCTCCCAGTGCTGGAGCTTTTTTGTTTTTTTATTTGAATGTTGGGAAGCAGAGACAATACCTTGCTTACCTTCTGGTGATTCACGGTTACGTACCTGTCTGTGGTCGCCCGGTCTTTGTGACCGAGAAGAGAACGAAGCTGATCGAGAGTAGCGCCCTCTCCGTCTTGATGTAGCCAGTTTGAAAAAACATGGCGTAAATCATGGAATCGGAGCTTAGAACCATTAATTGCCTTGAGATTGGCTTTCATAACTGCCTGATTGAATGTTGACTTGATTGAAATATACCGGGTCTTTGTTATCG
>JBAYHX010000296.1:0-4412 GCA_041665965.1 Candidatus Latescibacterota bacterium | reverse complement strand
GAGTGCGGCGGCAAAATAACCGGAGTCATTCCTCTGACGCTGAAAGAACTCGGTTATGCGTATGAACAGGCGGATCAGATCATTGTCACAGACGGTCTCCGGGAGAGAAAAGCGGTAATGGAGGAACGTGCGGATGGATTTCTAGGGCTACCGGGCGGTTATGGAACTCTTGAGGAAATGATTGAAATTATAACCCTGAAACAACTGAACATGCACACAAAGCCCATAGTATTTTTAAATATCAACAGCTTCTTCAACGGCCTTCTTAACCAGTTCGAGACTGGTTACAGGGAAGGGTTCATTTCAGATGAATGCAGGAGATTATATTTGGTAACCGATTCAATCGAAGAAGCGCTTGAACATCTTAAAAAGGGGATTTGATAGTAAGTGACCGGGCTGCAGAGTCAACACTGGTAAGTGATATAACAGATATCTCGGAAATCTGCCGTTATGGATCACCCGATCTTTGGATACATGCCTTCCTTGATAAGTCCTTCCATAATTTCCGCTGTCAGAACATGGAAAACATAGGATTGAATAATTCCTGATACGGGGCCGAGAGGATATTCGAGCCCTTTGACCTTTACTATCCCGTCTTCGGGAGAAATATGGGTATAAATGACCAGGTGAGAGACATCCTCAATACGAAATGTTCCCATGTTATTGAGCGATTTCGGGGGGGTTTCTTTGTTGAGAAGGGAGGGTTTGCTGATACCGATGACCTTGATAAGACGTTCGGTAAGGCCGTGGGTAGCGTAAGGATCATTGGTCACTATAAAATCATCACGTACTGCATTGCGAAGCTTGTCGGTCCGGTATATATTCGGCATTCCCGGTCTCGAATTGCTGGTTTCGCCGGGCAGCATACCGTCGACCATTTTTGAAAAGAGAAAATGCCCCTGCATTTTCGCCTGTATGCCAAGGGCGGCGGCTTTACGTATTGTGGGGAATTCTCTCTCATGAACGATCTTTAAAATGTCCAGCACCCCTTTGCAATAAGCCATTGCAAGGTCGCTTGAAACCGTTATTTCCTTTTTCCCGCAGGAAGAGATAAAGGCTCCCATGCCAAACAAACCAAAACTTGTGGCAGAAAGCGAATGGATAAAATCCCTTCTCGAATATTTTTTATTATCACAGATCGAATCGATATCAGAGGTAATTTCTTTAAAATCTTCCTTTTTCTGCATAATTTCTCCATCAATACCCTTGTGATGCGAATTTTTTTCTGACTTCAAGGAGTTTTGTCGCGCCTTCGTCCATATATTCAGCATTGGAGACAGAAGGTTTTTTCCCTGCTGCCAAAAGCCTTTCAACCGTGTCAGCTTCTATCATGTAGATAATAAGAACATGAATGATACCGCTCAGAGGTGCAAACGAAAGTTCTGCGCGATCTACATTTAGCACGGCATTCATTTCACTGTCAAGATCGATTATTCCAAAATCTGATTTTTTTGCAAGCTGACCATCAGGAGAAATACTGATGACTTTTGCTCCAAGATCGTGGGCTTCTTTAACTATTTCCAGATCTTTTTCATCTTCAGATTGAAAGGAGGAAAGGAAAAGAATATCACCTTCCATCAGTTTTTCACCGCTGTTTACCAGAGGGCGGAAAAGTAACAAGCCGGCTGGTTTTTCAGCTACCTCGGAATCGATTACCCCATAACGGTCGACAACAAAAATCCTTTTCCCGCGATTCACAGCTTCTGCAACCATCTCAGCGGCCCTTTTGATTTCTGGAAGCCGCTTGAGTGTCCCGGGAATGGCTTTTTCGATTATTTCATTATACTTCTCGGCTAACATGAACCCTCCGGAAAATTATTGGAAAAACAATATAGGTAATCGATATCAAATAAGTCAATACTCTTCATTCCAAAGTCAGAACTTGAACAATAAATTATTTGAGTCTCAATAATTATTATTTTATATTTTATTGTATGTCTTTTCTATTTCGATCCATTTTTAAAAAAGATTTTTTTTTGTCCTTGATTATTCATCCGTTCTTTTGTATTCTTTTTAAGAATGCTTTGAATAAGATTCAGAAGTTTGGCGGTATAAAATCCCTTCCAGAGGATTTTTTTACAGGATGTGCAATGGCAGAACTCAGAGCAGTTTTTGGGTAATGCAGGCTCAAGGTCGTTTATGATTTTGCCATTAGCCAGGATAACGTTGCACACCTTACAACGCGGGAACGGTTTTATACAGGTATAAAGGTCGAAACGTCGCATCACTTCTCTTACCTGTTCCAAAGGATAATGAGATCTGATCCGGTAACCCCGGCTGATGTTTGAATTTTTCAAAAGAGAGACAACCTTTGTAAGAATGATGCGTTTCTCCATTTCGGCTGTTTGTATGATCTCTGTATCGGTGTATTGTTTGTTATAGGAGCAATCGAATCCCAACAAGCGAAGATATTTCGTCAGTTTATCCAGATGCGTGTCGGCGATGAATTTTGTTTTCCGAAGGGGTGTTGTCCGCAACCGGGTAACCCCGGATAGATCAAAGCTTTCAAATTCGGGGTAAATTGAAATTATATCTCCGTCTTTCACGCAATAGGCAAAAGAAACAGATTCACCATTGATTATAATGAGGTCCACTTCTGTGTGGGGAATGCCGAGTGACTCGATAAAGTATTTTATAGAAGGATTTCCGGTAAACTCAATAATTAATGCAATCTTTTTTTTCTCAGATGGCAAAAAATCATTGAGTTCTTCATAGAAACGGAATGTGGCTTTATTTATCATAAAGAGTCCGGAGGATTCTTGTTAATCGCCTATAGTAATATATAGCATATGATATTAATCCCAAATTTATACTGAAAAAATTGATTATTTATGCAAAGTTTCCGTTTAGTTTAAAAAAAATTCAAAAATTATCTCTTTTTTTAAAAAAAATATTGCGAAAACCCTTTTGCTAGTAATATATATGAGCTTTATAGAAAAGTGCGCAGATAAAATTAGTCATGTCTTCATACATAGTCATCAAATTTCTGGAAAATCTGACTGTGGAAATTCTCAGGGTCGGGTTTTGTAACATTTCAACAAAAAAAAATTAATGATATTAATAGGCTCAGTAAGCGTTGACTTTTCGAAGTCATAGTGTTCAGGTTGGTCAAGGAGGTGAAAGTCTAGCCTGATGGATTATTCAATCATGAAACGTAACGGTAATAATACTCCTTTGAAAACAAAAGAATTTGACTGTCATCTCCCGGGCAGAGTAAATTCTAACCGGGCAATATTTGTGGAGGTTACATTGCGGAGATGCATTAAATACTGTGCAATGATTGTGTTTATGGTCGGGTTTGCCCTTATGTCTATTCCGAGTCCTTCCGTGGCATCGGTCACAGCGGTAAAAGAGTCAACCTGGAATAATTGGACGAACACAATTTATTATGTTGCGCAACTATCCGGGCCAGGGGCCCCGTATACGAATCCAGTAGTATATATCACTGCCGTAGACAAGTATACGCTCTATATCAACGGGAAGCTTATCGGTTCGGATGATAAGTGGGATACAGTGGAAGCATATCCATTAACCGGGACGTATGCTAATTTTTTCATTGGGGTAAAAGTTGAGAATAGCGGTGTAGGCAACGGCAACGGTATTATGATTGATATAAAGGCCGGTGATGACTGGCTCGGAACGACACTGATGAAACGTCGCTCTGTATATGACAATAGCATCATAAGCACCTTTCCTGTCCAATGGTATTATTTTGTCGGCGACATAGAAACTACTTTGAAAAAAGCAGACTGGTATAACAACGACGCAAATTTCTTCGATCTGACGAATACCAAGGGTATCAAATCATACAAGGACAGCAGTCTCCAACCGCTGTTCAAGTGGGTTATCTCCGGGAATATCGGCAATACAAATTATACTCCGTCAAACAGTCATATTGAAGTAGTTTCCGGGTATGACGGGGATATCGATACCGGTTCTACGGTGGGCGGTGGTATCAGTATAAGGAGATATGACGGGGAAAATCTTGCGCTCAACCGCCCATGTATCGATTATAAACTGGTTGACGCAGATTTAATCCAGGGGATTGCCTATACTGGAAGCCCGATTGGTTCGACAAAGCAGGTAGACCTGAAAGATATTTATATGATTAACAAATTGGTTCTCTATACCGGTGGAACCAATCCTCAGGACTGGCTTACTGATGCTCCTTATGGTTTTAATGCCGAAATTGGCATAACGGAGAGCTATACATTCATGAACCTGATTCATGATGTAGGCGTTTCGAACGCTGACAACGGTGGGTATGATTTTGCTGAGGTTCCATTTCAGCCGACTTATGCACGATATGTTCGATACAATATCTTCGAAGCGAGAATTACGCCGCCCAAAATCGGGGAGATGATGGTGTACGGTTCAGGATATTTATATAACGCCGTCTATGAATCCCCCTG
>JBAYHX010000295.1:0-4413 GCA_041665965.1 Candidatus Latescibacterota bacterium | reverse complement strand
CCGCAGAAAAAACGCCACTTGAGAAGGGCATTGATAATGAGAATGAAAAAAAGCGCCCAGAGCGTATAATCTATGGTTTTTTTTGCCTTTTCAGGCATTTATGCTCTCCTGGCAAGGAAAAGATCGAAAGTATCAAGAACCCTGTCTATGTCATTCATACTCACAATAAGCGGCGGGATGAACCGTACAACATGCTGACCGGCAGCACAGATCAGAATCCGCTCTTTTTGAAAATACTCCACAGCTTCGGAAGCGGGAAAATCCATAAGAGCCCCCACAAGAAGACCTTTTCCCCGAATTTCCCTGATAGAGGGATATTTTTTCATAAGGTTTAAAAGCTCTGTTCTGAGGTATTCACCTTTTTCAGCAACTGACTGAACGAATGACGGATCGCTGAGCAGGTCGAAAACACCGCATGCAACGCCGGTAATAAAATGATTCCCCCCGAAAGTGGAAGCATGATCGCCCGGTTTCATTTCCGGCCAGACCCTTGGACCGACCACTGTCGCGCCGATGGGAAGACCTCCTGCCAGCGGTTTGGCGAGAACCATGATATCGGGAGTGATATCAAAATGCGTATGTGCATGGAGTTTTCCTGTCCGGGCCATTCCGCACTGAACCTCATCAACTATAAGGAGGATATCCTGCTCTCGGCAGAGTTTTTCAAGAGCTTTCATAAACTTCGAATCGGCAAAACTGACTCCGCCTTCTCCCTGAAGAGGCTCGATAATTATCGCTGCCGTTTTATCGGTAGTCACCTTTTTAACGGAGTCTATGTCGTTGAAAACGGCTTCAAAAAAACCCGGCACAAGCGGCTCGAACGACTTCTGATATTTTTCCTGCATGGTGGCGGAAAGAGCGCCGAGCGTCCGTCCGTGAAAAGAGTTTTTGAAAGCAATGAAATCGATTTTCGGATTGGAAAACTTTTTCCCCCATTTTCGAGCAAATTTCAATGCTCCCTCGACCGCTTCTGTTCCGCTGTTGCAGAAAAATACCCGCTCGCCGAAACAGGTTGAACAGATTTTTTCCGCCAGAAGAGCCTGGGAGGGAATATGGTAGAGGTTCGATGTATGGATCACCAGATCCGCCTGCTTCTTTATAAGCGAGGAAACGAGGGGGTGCGCATACCCCAAAGCATTTACTCCGAGTCCGCTCGCAAAATCAAGATACACGTTCCCCTCAATATCGGTGAGGTTTACTCCATTGCCATTCTCGAATGCAAGTGGTTTCCGGCCGTAGGTTTTTAATACAAACTGCTCGGTTTTCCCGATAATATCCTTTGTAGTCAAAGTTCTTTCCTTTTTTTACATTTTGTCTTTTTCATCCAACTGCTTATATACTTTATCACTTATAGAGTTGACTCAGCAAAAGTAAGAACAGGAGTTTATAAAGACACCCTCACCCCATGTCCCCTCTCCCCGTAAACGGGCGAGGTAATAACCTGTGAACTTTCATAACCCATTAATTATCATACGCATCTGGGTTTTCCCCTCTCTTTGTATGAGAGGGGATTATGGGGTGAGTTTTTTTCAATATATAACCGTTCCACTCTGAACTTCCTGGCTGAGAGAATTGTTGATGCTCCCCGCACCATTCCATCCGATTATATGCACCCGCCCTACACCGTTTTTAATCGCTGAAACCGAACTTCTCAGCTTGGGGATCATGCCCCCGGTAACTTCGCCTTTTTCAATTAAATTTTCGACCTCACCGATACCGATTTTTGACCGCATCTGTCCGCCGATTTTTATACCGGGCACATCGGTGATATAAATAAGATCGTCAGCCTTCCAGACCTCGGCAAGTTTTTGGGCGGCATGATCTGCATTCACATTGTAAGCCCTGTATCCGGGACCTATGGAAATAGGTGATACAACCGGTATAATATATTGTGATAGTAGAAGATCGATGATCTCGGTATTCACCACCTCGATAGTTCCAACATATCCAAGGTCGCCGTCACCGGACACCAGCTTTACCGCGTGGAACAGCCCCATATCGGTGCCGCTTATACCGATTGAACGTACCCCTTCTTTTCCGAGAGTACGCACGATCCATTTGTTGACCAGCCCTGAAAGCACCATTTCAACAACATCGATAGTGTCCTCGTCGGTCACCCTGAGCCCGTTTATGAATTGGAACTGTCTGCCCATACGGTCGAGCTGACGGCCGATATCTTTCCCGCCGCCGTGAACCACAACACAATTTCTGTCCGAAGAGATCATCGCCAGCGCAGCGGCGAACTCCTTAAGGATATTTTCATTATCAAGAGTGGAGCCTCCCATTTTCACAACAATTTTTCCACTCACAGCAAACCTTCCTTCTCATCGAATCCGAACATGACATTCATATTCTGCACCGCCTGCCCGGAAGCACCCTTCCCAAGATTACAGATAGTTGATACAACGATCAATTTATCTGTTCCCTCCGCGCGGCAGGTTCCAATATCACAAAAATTCGTGTCGGCAACGAACTTGCTTTCGGGAATAGAATCGCTGTGATAACGAACAAAATATTCACCATCATAGGTTTCACAATACAACCGGTCGATTTCAATTTTCGTGAGCCGTTCTTTCAATGTGACCAGTATGGTCGATACAATCCCTGTCTTCATCGGCACAACATGGGGAGCGAAGGTTATCATACAACTTTCACCGGCGATTTTTGAAAGCTCCTGTTCGATTTCACCAACATGCTTATGGCTTCTCCCTAAACCGTAGGGCATCACATTCGAATCGGCCTCGTAAAAGTGTTTGAACATTTTCAACGACCGTCCCGAGCCGCTGATTCCGCTTGCAGAATTCACATGGATGGAATCACATGCAATGAGACCTGCACGCAGAAGCGGGAATAATCCCAGGATCACTGATGTGGGATAACAGCCGGGATTGGAAACAAACCGCGAATTTTTCACAGCAGGGCGGTTGATTTCAGTAAGTCCATAAACAGCACGGTCGATATATTCCGGAGACTCATGCCGCTCGCCGTACCAGCGTTGATAAGCTTCAGCAGAATCCATCCGGTAATCTCCCGCAAGGTCGATAATTGAAATTCCTTTTTCATAGAATCCCGGGATTACTTTCATGGAAGTCTGATCGGGGGCGCAGCTGAAAAGGACATCGATATCGATTTTTTCAACATCCTGCGGGTCAGAAAATTCAAGGTCGCATGCATGCCCGAGAGAACCATACAGATCGGATATTCTTTTTCCATTATCCTGACGGGAGGTTATGAAAGAAATCTCCGCATGAGGATGCCGTGATAGATAATAAGCCAGTCTCTGCCCGGTATATCCGGAACCGCCGTATATTCCTGCGTGTATCATTGATTTTCCCCATTGACTGATTGTTTCAGCTTGGACATTATTTTTTCACTATCGGCGGCTTTCCGGAAAATGACAAGGATTGTGTCATCTCCAGCGATAGTTCCGACAATTTCGCTCCATTTTTGACGGTCCAGAATTACGCAAAATGCCTGCGCGTTACCCGGTGTGGTTTTGATAACCAGAAAATTGCCAACAGGTTCAAAGTTTACCGAGAAATTCTTCACCGCCTGCCCGATTTCGTTCAATCCCAATCCATTACGCTCTGAACCTGCAAGGGTGTACTTTGCTCCTCCAGCTTCGAGAGGAATTTTAACTGCTCCCATTTCGCGGAGATCACGTGATAGTGTAGACTGACTGGCGTAAATGTTCTTGCTTTCAAGGATGCCCTTGATTTCTTCCTGGGTCGAACCGGAATGGTTCACCAGAATTGCCCGTATGACTTCGTGACGTTTCTCTTTTGTAATCATATGTATTACGTGATTATCCCATCGTTTCTATGTATATAAATCCGCATACTGTATCACAGATGAAATCTGAAAGCATAAAACTCGGAAAACAACAGGTTTTTTTATGAGGAAACTATTTTTCGCAGGCAAAATGAAACAGCGGAAAGATTCTCATTTCATATTTAAAGGATCGTCTCCCCGCTTTCACCTGTTCTGATCTTTATTGCATCAAGAACATCATAAATGAATATTTTCCCATCTCCAAGTTTTCCTGTAGCCGCGCTTTCCACAATTGCATCTATCGCTCCATCGAGATCGCTGTCTTTAACAACGATTTCCAGCTTTATTTTCGGCAGAAAATCTACCGTATATTCACTTCCACGGTATATTTCTTTATGCCCCCTCTGACGGCCGAATCCCTTGACCTCAGAAACAGACATTCCTTTAATGCCGGCGCTGGTGAGGGCATCTTTGACCTCATCAAGTTTGAACGGGAGGATATACGCTTCGATCTTTTTCATCAAACTCTCCCCGGATAGAGGAAAAATTTTGTATTGGAAGGCAATAAACTAATAATTATTCAATCAAAATGCAAGTTTTTTCTTTGGAGTTCTTGCATTTTTCTTAAATGTATGCTAATTT
>JBAYHX010000294.1:0-4457 GCA_041665965.1 Candidatus Latescibacterota bacterium | reverse complement strand
TGATTGGTCGAGCCATCCGTTCTCCAAAATTTAGAATTGAGAATATGTATAAAATATCTGAACATAATTGTTTGCATAATAGTGTCTGAATGAAATGGAAAATATTTTTCTTCTTCAATACTAATATAAATAATCCGGCGATACAATAGTCTGGAAAAATAAGGTTTAAAAATCAATACTGTTCACTTAACCCAAACTGCACATCGACAAGCTCAGTGCCCGCTGGTTGAGCCTGTCGAAACCAGCCTTAAGTGAACAGTATTGGGTTTAAAATCCATAATCAAGAATCTATGTTTGAAAAAGCTCACCCTTCCAACCACGTATATAAAAAAACGCTCTTATCAGATACCTGTATCTAATCGGGAGGTTTCATTGTTTCACAACGAAGAACTCAACAAAATTCATCGGCAGGTTCGAAAAAATACTTGCTAATGAATTCTTTGAAAGTAATATTCGCTCTATCAATAAGATGATCGGAGAGAGTTCTGACCGATCATTATTTTATCTGGGAAATCACTGTAATTTTTCAAAATTAAACCAAAGGCAGGAAGATGAAACGATCATTTATTTCGTTATTAACGGTAATATCCATCTTTGTTGTTTTTTCTAATGTAAGCACCGCGGAGAACAGGGAAGATGTAATAATCGAGAATGATCAGGTAAAACTGGTCATTGCTGGTGACGGAATTGTCAAAAGCCTGGTGTATAAACCCACGAATGCTGAATGTCTAATGCCAGGGAAAAAGGTACCTGTCAGTACCATTACCCAGGAACGTACTTATCAGAATGAGATAAAACTGGCATATCCTACAAAAGAAACTACATTTAGGGCTAATTCTGTTCGAAGGGAAGACGATACATTAATTGTTGGTTTTGAGTTGATTCCATGGGAAGCGTTAATCACTCTAAAGATTGCCCCGGAGTACATAGGATTTCGTTTGGAAGACTTTAAGCTGAAAGTCAAAGACTACGGTATCAATATGACCGAACCTCCGATATCCGAGGTGTGGTTCTTACAATTACCCATTCGCAACCGGGGTCATTATGGGGACTGGCTGAATGTTATCTGGGATGATAAAGAGGCGATCAATGTATTGGGAACGGATCCCTATGCCCGTATCGATTCGGAAGAAGGTGAAGGGTATCGTATTCTGAAGGCAGGTATCGAAGAAAAGGTGAAATTAAAAGGGGTGGGCGCCGCTTTAATAACCTGTTCCACTGATAAGCTTTTGAACAATATTGCCAAGATTGAAGATGACTATAATTTGCCGCACGGGGTAAACAGCCGCAGACATAAACTGTATAATTCATCCTATTACTGGGCTACTAATGTCGTTCCGAGTAATGTTGATGAGTATATAAAATACGCCAAAATGGCCGGATTCCGCACGTTTATGATGTATTATCCTTCTTTTGTCGAAGACAGAGGGTATAGAAACCTGGGAGATTACAAATGGCGTCAGGCAGATTATCCAAATGGCAAAAACGATCTGGTAAAAATGTTAAATAAGATCAAAGATGCGGGAATGGTCCCCGGATTTCATTTTCTCCATTCACATATCGGAAGAGACAGCAAATACGTCACCCCCATACCTGATCATCGGCTGAACCTGTTGAGGATATTTACACTGGCGGCGCCATTGAGTAAAACCGATACTATTATTTATGTCGAACAAAATCCCGCAAATTCAACGATGACTGACAACCGTCGTGTTTTGAAAATTGGGACTGAATTAATATCATATAAGAATTATACCACTTCTCGTCCCTATACATTTACCGGTTGTGTACGGGGAATTGATGAAACAACAGTGAATTCCCAGCCGGCGGGATACATGTTTGGATTATTGGATGTAAGCGAGTTTGGTGCAGCAAGTGTTTATATCGATGAAAACACAGATCTTCAGGATGAAATCGCCAGGAAAATAGCAGAGATTTACAGCGCAGGATTCCAGTTTTGTTACTTTGACGGCTCAGAGGGTGTGAATCCCCCGTTTTGGTTCAATGTAGCTGCCGCACAGTGGAAAGTCCACAGTCAGTTGAAACCTGAACCTATCTTTGCAGAAGGGGCGGCCAAAACCCATTTCAGCTGGCACATGCTGACCCGTGGAAATGCGTTTGATATATTCATGCCGGAGGCTATGAAAGAATCTATCCGGAAATTCCCTGCTGATGAAGCCCCGAGGATGAGAGATAACTTCACTCAGATAAATTTCGGCTGGTTGGGGTATTGGGTTGCGGATAAAAATACTGTCGGCACACAGCCCGATATGCTTGAGTATGTTACAAGCAGGGCAGCCGCTTGGGATTGCCCGATTTCGATCAATGCCGATCCCAAACTCTTTGCTCAGCACGCAAGGACAGCGGATAACCTTGAGGTGATTCGTCGGTGGGAAGAGGTACGGGCGCAGCACTGGCTGACCGAACAGCAGAAAGATATGCTGAAGAATCTGGAGCAGGAGCATACCCTGCTGCTGAATGAGAAGAAGGAATTTGAATTAGTACCCTATGATCAGATTATGGATGTTGCGAATGGAAGCAGAGAAGTGCGGGCGTTTACTTTTAAGTGGAATAATGATTTATATGTCGTTTATTGGCATATTTCAGGTAATAAAAAGATTGAAATGCCTGTCAATTCAAAAGATTTCACAGTAATGGAAGGTCTGGGACAGAAAAAAATACAAGTCCGCTCCGGTCAAAATGGAAAAACTACAATAGTACCTGTCGGGAATCGTTATTACATAAAGACGAATAAATTGTCAAAAGATGAACTGATCACCGCATTTAGAAATGCCAAAATTATTGATTAGATGATTAATTTTGAATGACTACCTCGCAGCTCTGCTGCGGGGTAGTTCATTTACCTTGATTTTTACCCAATACCGACTAATATATTCTCCTCAATTCTTTACTGCTTGATAAATAAACACTATCCAATTATCTTCATAGCATGGTGAAAATTGCCCTTAAGTCCTGTCCGGGATCGATACCGTACGGTATTCTTTCCATGCTGTTTTGCGGATAAAGGATACGCTGCTTCTTTGAGATAGTGAAAAAGATTCAAGGTCATAAAATACACCTTATAACAGTCTGCCAACACGGGGGAATACCATGAACGGAAAAGAACGAATCCAGATGGTTTGCCGAATAGAAGAACCGGACCGTGTACCGGTTATGCCTATTACCCATTACCACAGCGCAGCGCTTGCCGGAATAACTATCGGTGAGTATGCCCGATCCGGAGAAAAAATGGCTGCCGCAGTTTTAAAAGGGTATGAAAGATTCGGGTGGGATGGCTTTATGCTTGGGTGTGATGTAGGAGTAGAGGGAGAGGCTTTGGGCGGAACGGCCGAGTTTCCGGATAATGCGCCGCCAAATCTTAAATCGTATGTTTTGGAGAACAATCCTGAAAAACTGAAAGATCTAAAAGTTCCTAATCCTCTCAAAGATGGCCGTATGCCTGTCGAAATCCGTGCCACCGAGATTTGCATCAGAGAAGTCGGCGGAGAGGCTTTCGTTCAGCCGTATACAGCCTGTCCGATGACGTGCGCAAGCCAGCTCAGGGGTGTTCAGACACTGATGATGGATACTCTGGATGATCCGGTTTTTGTGGAAGAACTCCTGGATTTCACAACCAAAGTTGTCCTCGAATACGGGAAAGCTCTTGTCGATGCGGGAGCGCACTGTGTATTGCTCGGAGCCGCGCTATGCTCGCCGCAGTTTACTCCCCCGCAATTTTATCAGGAAAAAATCCTTCCCCGCCATCAGAAATTGATCGCAGAGTTAAAAGAATACGGCGCTCCTTCAGTGGACTTGCACGTATGCGGAAACATCTGGAAAATCGTTCCCTACATGGCTGAATCGGGCGCTGATATGTTCGATGTCGATTGGCAGATGGATATGGTAAAACTGAAACAGGAGTTGAAAGGGAAAGGTATCACCCTCAGGGGAAACATCAATCCCGCACTGATTCAGAACGGTACCCAGGAAGAGGTTTACGGGGAATCGGTAAAAATACTGGAATCCGCAGGTTCGGGAGGCGGAATGATTTTAGGCTCCGGCTGTGATGTTGCTGTTGGCGCTCCCTATGAGAATCTGGATATGATGATAAAAGCGGCAAAGGATATAAAATTCCGTTGATTGTCAAATTAATCAACATCAACAACTCTAAGACAGTATTGAAGGGTTCTGCCTGAAAAGGATATTTTCCATTGAGTACCTTTTTTTATTCAAAACAGCGAATTTCAGGAGGGTTATATGGTTAGGTTGAATCGTCGCAAAATGCTTGGCGCCGTTGCGGCTTTCGGAACCGGAGCAGCTTGCGGAACGGTTTTCAATCCCGGTTCTTTGGGAGCTGAGCCCCGCGAACAACAGCAAAGCAAATGGGATAATGAATATACCTGGGGACACACGGTTTTGTTCATGGAAGAGTATCACCAGGGAACAATGGAAATACT